>NZ_JBVAPG010000160.1:0-17917 GCF_055413685.1 Bradyrhizobium sp. LeoA1Lang
TTGGGCGTCAAACGCGCATTCTTGTGGCTGTTCATCTGGTCTCTCCGGGGAACACTGAAGCTTCGCAACCTCAGCTTCCTCGGTTCGGACCAGATGGACAACCTCCTGAAAGACCACAGCTAGAGCGGGATGACGATTCGAAGAAAAGTCATCACGCTCTAGCGGCCGACCTCCACACTGGCGGTCGTGCCGGCGACGAGGCGCACTCCATCAGGCACCTGGTCGATGTGAATATGCACGGGTATGCGCTGCGCCAGCCGCACCCAGGTGAAGATCGGGTTGACCGAAGCGAGCCCGCCCTGCCCCGGCTGCGCATTGACGACAGTGATGCCGCGCGCGACCCCGCCGACATGACCACGGATAAGTTGGCTGTAGCCCATCAAGCGGATTGTCGTCGGATCATTGTCGCGAATCCTTCCAAGGCTCGTCTCCTCAAAATAGCCGTCGACCCAGAAGGAATCGGAGTCGACCAGCGAGACCAGGTTTTGGCCGATATTGGCGTAGTCGCCGCGCTGGGCCAGCAGATTCGTCACATAGCCATTGACGGGTGAGCGAACGGTGACACGGCTGAGATTGAGCTCCGCCTTGGCGACCGCGGTCTGATCCGCGGCAACGGCGGCTTGCAGTTGATGCAGCGAGCTTGCCGATTGCTGAAAGACGTCCTTCGAGACCCAGCCTTCTCCGCGCAGCGTCGCCTGCCGTCCTTCGTTGGCACGCGCGTAATCGAGCGCGGCCTGGTCGCGCGCGACCTGGGCGCGGGCAGCGTCCAACGCGATCTGGTAATCGGCCGGTTCGATCTCGAACAGCACGTCGCCCTTGTGCACCATCTGGTTGTCGGCGACCGGCAGCTTGACGATCCGCCCGGCAATCTCCGGCGCGACGGTCACCACATAAGCCCGCACCATGCCGTCGCGGGTCCACGGCCGCCCCATATAGACATCCCACGCGAACCAGCCGAACAACGCTGCCACCGCGACAGCGCCCAGCGTGAGCAGTACCGGGATCACGGAACTGAGCGACATTTTGCGGCTCGCCCCGCTTGCCGAAGGGCGCGGCAGAGCTTTCCGATCGCCCGCCTCGCCAGCCAATCGCGTCTGAACGTCAGACATCGCTATATCTCAGCCACCACCAGAACCACGCATGAAAGCAGAATAATATAAATCGCGAGCACGAACAGCGCCGGATGCCAGACATGGCGCAGCAGGCCAAGACGCGCCACCATCCGCCGCAGCACGACCAGGATAAGCCAGGCCGCCACCATCAGCAACGAAATGGGGGCGACATAGACGCCAAACAGATTGATCTCGGAAAAGCTCATGGCGGCGATGTTTCGAAATAGGTCTTGTGCTGTGCGAGCGTTTCCGACAGCACGAGGATGCTGCCGCGCGCCCGCTCCCTGACGGGCAATCCCGGCGTCGTGCGCGCGACCGCGGCAAGCTCCCCGTCGAAGTGACCGAGGCGTTCGATCGCAGCCGCGGTATCGGCTTGGACGATGGCATCGAGTGCAACGGTGAACTCCTGATCAAGGTCGAAGCGGCCGGCGACGGGGCGAAGCCGGATGATGGCATTACCCACCACCAGGGCCGATAGAAGATCAGAGCGTGCCGTCGGCTCGGTCTGCTCGGGGAGCGCCTGCAGGTAGTTGTAGATCCGTCCTTCCCACGCCTCCGATGTCAGTTGCAGCCGGTTGGTAGCAAGCCGCCGTAGTTCCCGCAGCGTCCGACTCAGCAGGCGGCGGACACGAAGCTCGGCCGATAACGGCGGCACCATGCGGAACGCAAGCGCAGCCGCTCCGAGTCCTACGAAGATCGCCAGCGCGACATTGTAGAAAGCGAGCGTGTTGTAGGTCATCTGGTTTGCCGGCCCGAGCAGCGGAATGAAAGTCGCAACCAGCGCGATGAAGACCGGCGGCAGCCAGGGTTGAGTCATCAGCGCACCGGCCGGAACGAGGACGAGCCCAATCACGAGACAGAGACCGGCGAAGGATGTCATCTGCGGCAGAAGTGCGAAATTGGCGATGGCCGCGAGCACGGTGGTGATGGCGGCGCCGACCATGAACAGCATGGTGATGCCATAGGCCTGATCGGGCCGCGCCGAGAACAGGGTGAGCGCGATCGCCGCAAAGGCGACGGCAAGCGCGCCATTCGGCCACGCCGTCACGACCCAGAACAATTCGACTGCGGCGATCGCGGTGAACGCGCGTGCCGCATTGAGAACCGAAGGGGCATAGTCCGGGACTGGCAGTCGCTCACGCCGCCGTGCCCGAACGGGCTGCGCGGGATCATTCAGCACGAGCAAGCCACTGAGTGCCTTTCGAAGCGCAAGCAGCGATCGCGCCGCCTCATCGGCGATCAGCTTGACCGACGGCGTCGTACATCCCATCGCGAGCAATCCACGTACGGCTGCGGCACATGACCTGCGCAAACGCGCCGGATCGGTTTGTGCGATCATCGCAACGTCGGCGGATTGCACCGTCAACTCCGTTGGAAGGCTACGCGCGATCTGGCTGATCTCATGCCGCCCTTCTTCGCTTGGCAGCAGATCGAGATGGACGGCCACCCTTCGCCAGGCGGACATCGCGCGGAGAAGACCAGTCGATGCCGACTCTAATTCCCGCATGTGATAGCGAACGTCGTAGGACTCGCCGCCCGCCTCATCCATAAGGGGATCGAGAGCGCCGATCCGTTGCGCCAGACCGAAGCCGATCCGGCGGGATCCCTCTCGCCTTTCCGACAACGTCGCGACGAGCTGAGCCAGGATTTCCGTCGCCAGCGCAGCCATCTCCTTCGCCAGCCGCCTTGGCGCATCGCCGAAATCCGTCATCGCCATCACCAGGCCCGAGCACACGATGCCGACGCAGATCTCGCTGGCGCGGCTCACCGCAAGCGTGAAGACCTCGCCATTGGCGCCACCGGTGGCGCCAAGCAGGTCGCTTGCGACGATTGCAGCGGTAAAGCCGGCGAGCGCTGCCGAATAGGACGCGAAGTTGCGCAGCAGCGTGGCCACGAAGGCGCAGGCCGCGCTCCAAAGCGCCAGTCCTAGCAGGAATCCGACCCGCTGTTGCGGAAAGAGTGCCGCCAGCACCACGATGGCCACAGCGCCGATCGCCGTCCCGATCAGGCGAAACCAGCCCTTGCGCAGCGCCGCGCCGAGGTGCGGCTGGCTGGCGATCGCGGCCGACGCACCAGCCCAGGACGGAATCTCGAGCTGAAGCCAGAAGCTGAGATAAAGGGCGAGGCAAACGCTTGCCCACAAGCGCAACCCGAACATCAGCGCCGACGCCGGGACGCGCAGCCGGTCGGCGAGCTGCCTTGCTTCTGGAAGCCGGCCCGCAGTCCAATCAAGCAGGAGCGACGCCGCCCTGGTCATCTGCCTCACCTATGCACATCGGGCAGGCTGCGCGCTGATCTCAATCGAGTTCATGCCGCATCAGTAATGATCGGTCATAGGACCGACCTTACCACGGAACACGCGGTAGCCGATCACGATGTAGAGCAGCATGAGTGGGAACACGAACAGGCCCTCGCCCCAGAACATGAAGGCGAGGCTGGAATGCGGCGCGGCCGCCTCCTCGATCGTGATGACGGAGGGGATCATGTAGGGCCAGAACGACAGCGCCAGTGTCCCAAAGGCGGTAACGAAGATCGTCACCACCATGTGGAACGGCCAGTAATCGTCATGGCGCAGGATGCTGGTGGCGAGCACCAGCGCCGCGCCGGCGCCGATCGCCGGAAACACGAACAGATACGGCCTTTCGGTCCACCGCTGCAGGATCGGAAGACTCTCGATGAGCGCATGGGCAAAGACGACGACCAGGAACACCAGCACCGCGATCGCAAGGATCGGGATCTGGCGGCGCGCGGTGGCGCGAACGGACCCCTCGCTCTTCCTCACCAGCCAGCAGGCTCCGAGCAGCGCGTATCCAAGGCAAAGGCCGATACCGCACAGCACCGAAAATCCGCTCAGCCACCCAAGCGCGCCGCCGGAATATTCGCCATTGGTGAATTGCAGTCCTTCGACCAGCCCTCCGACCATCACGCCTTGCATGAAGCTCGCGGCAAGTGAGCCGCCGGAAAAGGACAGGTCCCACACCCAGCGCGAGGCCAGCGCCTTGTTGCGGAACTCGAATGCCACGCCGCGCAGGATCAACCCCAGCAGCATGACGATGACGGGGATATAGAAGGCGGAGAGCAGTATCGAATAGGCCGCGGGAAAGGCGCCCCACAGAATCACGCCCGCGACGACGAGCCAGGTCTCGTTGCCATCCCAGACCGGCGCGACGGTATGCAGCATTTCGTTTCGATCCTTCTCGTTCTTCGCCAGGCCGAACAGCATGCCGACGCCGAGATCGAATCCATCGAGCAAGAGATAGATCAGGATACTGATAGCGAGCAGCGCAACCCAGAACATCACCATGTCTATTCTCCCGCACTGATATAGCTGCGCGCGGCGACCGAGGGCTGGTCCGCCATCGACATTGGCCGGTTCGGCGCAGCTTCGCGCGGCTCCGTGGTCGGAATTCCGGCCGGGCCGGCACGCAGCAGCCGATAGATGTAGTAGGTGCCGAACGAAAAGATGAACGCATAGACCAGGACGAACAGGATCAGCGTGGTCAAGGCGGCGGACGCGGTGAGGAACGGCGTCATCGCATCAGCCGTGCGCAGCACGCCATAGACGGTCCAGGGCTGACGGCCGACTTCCGCGGTGTACCAGCCGGTGAGGATCGCAATCCATGGCAGCGGAAAGCTGAGGAAGATGCCCCAGAGCAGCAGGCGGCTGCGCTCGAGGCGATGCTTGAGCTCGAGATAGGTCCCGAGCCAGGCCAGTCCCAGCATCAGGAGACCGCAGCCGACCATGATGCGGAAGGTGAAGAACGGGATGATCACCGGCGGCCGGTCCTGCGGTGGAAATGTCGTCAGCCCGACTTCCTTCGACGTCAGGCTCATGCTGCCGATGATGCTGCCGAGCACGGGAATGCTGATCGCGTATTTGTTGGAATCCGTACTCGGATCGGGGATCGCGATCAGCACCTCGGAGGCTGGCTGCTCGTCATGCCAGCGGGCCTCGATCGCGGCGAATTTCGCCGGCTGATAATCGTGGACGTAATCGCCGACGAGATGTCCGATGAAGAGTTGGATCGGAAGCAGCACCGCCGCAAGCGAAAGGCCCATGCGCAGCATGACCCGCGCCTCGGCGTAATAGGTCCGCCGCAGCAGGTACCACGCGCCCGTCGCCGCCACACAGAACGCGCCGGTCAGGAAGGATGCCAACAGCATGTGCGGAAAGCGCACCCGGACCACGCGATTGAAGAGGATCGCGACCCAGTCGTCGGGGGCGAACTGTCCTTTCTCCATGACATAGCCGACCGGCGCCTGCATCCAACTATTGTTGACCATGATCCAGAACGCCGAAAGCGTCGTCCCCAACGCCACCATGGCGGTGGAGAACAGATAGAACCATGGCGGCACGCGATTGCGGCCGAAGATGAGGATACCGAAGAAGCTGGCCTCCAGCATGAAGGCAGTGAATGTCTCGTAAGAGAGCAGCGGCCCCTGGATCGGTCCCGACATCTTGGCCAGCACGCTCCAGTTGGTGCCGAACTGGAACCCCATGACCACGCCCGACACCACGCCCATGCCGAAGGCGACGCCGAAGATCTTGAGCCAGAACTCGAACAGCGTCCGGTACACCTGTTTGCCGGTACGCATGTGCATCGCTTCGAGAACGGTCAGCCAGGCGGCAAGGCCGATCGTGAACGAGGGGAAGATAATGTGAAACGAGATGGTGAACGCAAACTGCAATCGCGACAGAAGAAGTGCCGTGACGTCCATCGAAAGTCTCCTGTCCTCTCAAGCTCGCTGCGCTGCCGACGTCGGCGTGGCGGCCGGCGGTGGAATGTTGTCGACCTTCAGAACCTGGGCGGTCGTCGCACGGATGCGCCGGCAGAAATCCGCATCATCGATCAGCGATATGCCGTAGGAGGGGATGATCTGCTTCAGCTTGGGCAGCCAGGCATTCGCCGTGAGCTCACCGGCAAAGCACTTCTCCAGCACGCTGATGGCGATGAAGGCCGCGGTCGAGGCGCCCGGCGAAGCGCCGAGCAGCGCGACCAGCGAATGATCAGCAGCACCGACCAGTTCGGTTCCGAACTCGAGCAGTCCGCCGCGCTTGACGTCAGGCTTGATGATCTGGACGCGCTGGCCGGCGACCTGCAATCGCCAGTCCTTCGGATCGGCATTCGGAAAATACTGGTCGAGCGTCGCCAGGCGATGGCTTTCGGATTGCAGCACCTGCCCGATCAGATATTCGGTCAGGTCGAAATTGTCGCGCGCCACCGCAAGCAGCGGTTCGACGTTGGCGGGCCGGATCGACTCGAACAAATCGAGCCGCGATCCGTGCTTGAGGAACTTGCTCGAGAAGCCGGCATAGGGACCGAACAGGAGCGAGTGCTGCCCGCCGATGACGCGGGTGTCGAGATGCGGCACCGACATTGGCGGCGAGCCGACCGCGGCCTTGCCATAGACCTTGGCGTGGTGACGCTTGTTGACCGCGGGATCGTCGCAGCGCAGCCAGATTCCCGAGACGGGGAAGCCGCCATAGCCGTGGCCTTCCGGAATACCGGATTTCTGCAAGAGCGGCAGCGCGCCGCCGCCGGCGCCGACGAACACGAACTTCGCCTTGACCGACCGCTTCTCGCCGGTGTCGGTATCGCGAACCTCGATCTGCCAACGACCGTCCTGATCGTGGACGAGATCGGTGACGACGCTCTTGTAGTGGACAGCGCAGCCGGGCTGGCTGACGAGATGATGAACCAGATGATGGGTCAGCGACCCGTAGTCGACATCGGTGCCGGTGATGATCCGTGTTGCAGCGACCGGATCGTCGCCACTGCGGCCTTCCATCACCAGGGGCACCCAGTCGGCGATCTGCTTCGGATCCTCGGTATACTCCATGCCCTCATAGCAATGATGGGCCGACATCGCCTTGAAGCGCTTGTTGAGGAAGCCGACATTGTCGGCGCCGGACACGAAGCTCATATGCGGAACCGGGTGAATGAAGGAGCGCGGATCCGAGATCGCGCCCTTGCCGACCAGGTAGGACCAGAACTGCCGCGACAGGTCGAATTCGACGTTGACCTGCAGCGCCTTGGAAATGTCGATGCTGCCGTCCGCACGCTCCGGCGTGTAGTTCATCTCGCAATTGGCGGCGTGCCCGGTGCCGGCATTATTCCAGGCATCCGAGCTTTCCAGCCCGCAATCCTCGAGGACCTCGAACATCGAGATGGTGAGCTGTGGCTCCAGTTCCTTGAGGAAGACGCCTACCGTAGCGCTCATGATGCCTGCGCCAATGAGGACGACGTCCGGCTCGCCAGTGGGGGTGCTCTGCATGGATGTCTCCTTGCTGGTTGGATGTCGCTGTCCTGAACGGCTCACGCCGAGGCCGACTGGTGCTCCTTGGTGCGGAACGGCACATGCGCGCCGGGGTGCAGCACCACATAGGCGCGGCGCCAGGACGAATCGTCGGTCAGCTTCCAGCTATGCCCGGAGCCGACGGTGTCTTCCGCCAGCAGGATGTCGCCGGGATGCAGCAGGAAATGCTCGCCGTCGCGGGTCTGGAAATCAAGCGTTCCGGAGAGCGTGATCACCAGTTGGCGGATCGGCGCTGTGTGCCAGGCGAACGCGCCGCCCGATGCCGTCTCCTGGAAGGAGATGGTGACGACGTCGACCTTGCTGCTGAGCCAGTCGCCGCGCTGGCCGGGTTCAAGATCGATGAGCCCTTCCTCGAAATGCGAATTGCTGTCCTCGCCGGTCCATAACCTGACGCATCTGATCATGCTGTGCTCCTTCAGCGTGTCGGTGTGCCGGCTTTGACCGGCGCGTTGCCCTGGGCCACATAGGGCTTGACCATCTTGGCGGGATCGACGATGCGGTCGAACTCCGACTCGCTGACGAAGCCGAGCTTCAGCGCCGCCGCTTTCAGCGTGAGATCGTTGTCCATCGCATAGTGCGCGATCGCCGAGGCCTTGTCGTAGCCGATCACGGGCGCGAGCGCGGTGACCAGCATCAGCGAGCGCTCGACATATTCCTTGATCTTCTTCTGGTTCGGCTTGGTGCCCTCGACCAGGAACCTGCGGAAATTCGTGCAGCCGTCGGTCAGGATCGTGATCGACTGGGCGATGTTGTGGATCATCAGCGGCTTGTAGACGTTCATCTCCAGATAGCCGCTGGCGCCGCCGAACCCGACCGCGACGTCGTTCGCCATCACCTGCACCGCGATCATCGTCAGCGCCTCGGCCTGGGTCGGGTTGACCTTGCCCGGCATGATCGACGAGCCCGGCTCGTTCTCGGGAATCATCAGTTCGGCAAAGCCGGCGCGCGGGCCGCAGGACATCAGGCGGATGTCGTTGCCGATCTTATAGAGCGACACCGCAAGCGTGCGCAGCGTGCCGGAAAGCTGCACCAGCGCATCATGCGCGCCCTGCACGGTGAATTTGTTCGGCGCGCTGACAAAGGCCAGTTCAGTCAGGCGCGCGATCTCGGCGGCGACAGCCTCGGCAAAGCCCGGCGCCGCATTGATGCCGGTGCCCACCGCGGTGCCGCCAAGCGCGAGCCGGAACACGCCCTTGAGCGCGTCCTCGATCCGCGCAAGGTCATCGGCGAGCATGCCGGCATAGCCCGACCATTCCTGGCCGAGCGTCAGCGGCGTCGCATCCTGCATGTGGGTGCGGCCGATCTTGACGACGTCGTCCCACTGCGTGGCCTTGGCATCGATCGCATCGTGCAGGGCCTTCACCGCGGGAACAAGGCGCTGCGTCACGTTGACGGCGGCCGCGATGTACATGGCGGAAGGAAAACTGTCGTTCGACGATTGCGACATGTTGACGTGATCGTTCGGATGAACCGGATGCTTGCTGCCGAGCGGCGTTCCCGCGAGCTGGCAGCATCGGTTCGAGATCACCTCGTTGACGTTCATGTTGAATTGCGTGCCGCTGCCGGTCATCCAGACATGCAGCGGAAACATGTCGTGATGCTGGCCCTGCAGGATCTCGTCGCAGACATGGACGATCAGCTTGTGGACCTTGGTATCGAGCCGCTTGCCGGCATGATTGGCGTTCGCGGCCGCCTTTTTCAGGATTGCATACGACTGGATCATCTCGCGCGGCATCAGGTCCTTGCCGATACTGAAGTGCTCGAGCGAGCGCTGGGTCTGGGCGCCCCAGAGCTTGTCGGCGGGGACATCGACTTCACCAAGACTGTCGGTTTCCTTGCGGAGGTCATTCATCGCAGCCTCTCTTTGCGCGCGGTTCGGAAAACAAGCATTGACGCCTCACAATAAGGCTACGTTCGGTGCCGCGTTCAGGCTTCCTGAAACGAACGTCTTTTACGGAATTGCATGGCAGGACTGCGCCGCCGCAATCTTCATCAACTCTCTGTCGTCACGAGCAAGAACGAGCGAGCGCCGCCGCAGAAGGACGCGCGCGCAAACCACGCGAACGCATCGGCGCGTGCGGCCGCGATTCCGTTATCTCATTACTTACTTGGACCGATGCCGCGGCGGCATTCACGCCGTCGCAAAGCCATCGCCCGTCTCAACCGGACGCCGGTGCACTCCCTGTGCGAAGACGATACGATCTGGATGCGTGAACACTTCGTAGCCGTCATCGCGCGCAACCGCGATCAAGGTGATCCCGGCTTCGTCAGCGGTCTTGATCGCGAGCGTCGTCGGCGCGGAAACGGCGACGATGACGGGCGCGCCAATCATGGCCGTCTTCTGCACCATCTCGACCGAGATGCGGCTCGTGAGCAGAATGGCGCCGTTCGAGACCGACCTGTTGTGACGGATCAGCGCGCCGGCAAGCTTGTCGAGTGCATTGTGGCGGCCGACATCCTCACGCACCGGGCCGACGCCGCCATCGGCCTGCCAGAAAGCGGCCGCATGCACAGCGCGGGTTCTCTTGTTGAGGTCCTGTAGCGACGGAAGCGCGCGCATGGCCTCCAAGAGATCGCGTGCATCGAACGTCGCGCCCTTCTTCACCCTGGGAACCGCGCGCCTCGCCTGCACAAGGCTTTCGATGCCACAAAGCCCGCAGCCGACGGGGCCCACGGAGGCGCGCCGCCGCGCGAACAAGGCCGCCGTCCGATTTTCTGCAAGCCAGATCCGCACCTCGATGCCGAGATCAGTCTCGATCAGATCAAGGCTCCTGATCTCGTCGGCACGGGCAACGATGCCCTCGGTCACGGCGAAGCCAATGCCGAAATCCTTTAGATCGGCGGGCGTCGCCATCATCACGGCATAGGTCGATCCGTCGAAGGTCAGCGCAATGGCGGTCTCCTCCGCCACCGCCCGCGACGATGAACTCGCGCGGCCACCCCGCCAGTTGAGGCCGGCCCGTTCGATGAAAGCACCATTGGCGGCCATGATCACCTCAGCTCGGGTTTGGCGTTGGATTCGCCTCGGGTTGCGCGGCTCAGGTCAGGAGTTCCTGTTCCGCGTCGCTTCGTAGAGGAACCAAGTCCGGCGCTCGGTCTCGTCGATCCAGTTTTCGAGCAGGCTCGCGGTGGCGACGTCGCCATACTCGTCACAGACATTGTGAACCTGGCGCATCTCGCGCGTGAGCTGCTGGTTGTCGCTGCCCAGTTCAGCCAGCATGTCCTGCGGATCGACGTAGTCGGCATCGTTGTCGAGGATGCGCTGCTGGCGCGAGACCTGACCGATCGAGCGGATCGTGGTGCCGCCGATCTTGCGCGCGCGTTCCGCGATCGGGTCGGTCATCGCGAAGATCTGGTCGGATTGCTCGTCGAGCAGAAGGTGGTAGTCACGGAAGTGGCGGCCCGACATGTGCCAATGGAAGTTCTTGGTTTTGAGATAGAGTGCAAACACGTCGGCCAGCAGGGCGCTGAGCGCTGCCGAGATATCGCGCGTCGCGTCGGCTTTCAGATCGGTCGGGCTTTGCAATTCGGGGCGCGTGGACTTGAGCATTCGTGCCATCCTTGTTTCTTGGTCGACGGCACCAGCGTTTCCGGGCCGTCCTTGACGGTTGCGATACCGTGCATCGGGAAGCGTATCTTTCCAGAGCCTGCGGACTCTTTCGGATTCGCACGGATTTCGGGACAATCTTCCGCATTGGTTGCGAACGCGCGCGGAACGGGGCCGCGTCAGACTTTGCGAAAACTCGCGCGGAACTGGCTCGGCGTGATCCCGAGGCGCTTGACGAATACGACGCGCATATGCTCGGCGCTGCTGAAGCCGCTTTCATGCGCGACCACTTTCAGCGGGAGGTCGGAACCTTCGAGGCGGTTGCGCGCGGCATCGATGCGCGCGCTTTCGACGAATTCGGCCGGCGTCACACTGGTCTCGCGCTTGAACGCGCGGGCAAAACTGCGCACGCTCATTCCGGCGACCTGCGCCAGCACATCGACACCGTTCGCCTCGCGCAAATGCGCCATCACATGGGCGTGCACGCGCGCGATCGGCGAATCCTTCTCGGCCGGCGGCACGAGATAGGGACTGAACTGGGACTGCCCGCCCTGCCGCTGCGCCACGACGACAAGCCGCTTGGCGACCGCGAGAGCGACTTCCGGCCCATGATCATCCTGTACGATCGCGAGCGCGAGGTCGATTCCCGCAGTGACGCCCGCCGAGGTCAGCAGCGGCCCGTCACGCAGATAGATGCGGTCAAACTCGACCTTCGCCTTCGGGAACTGCCGGGCGAGACTGGGCGCATTCTGCCAATGTGTCGTCACCGTCTTGCCGTCGATCAGGCCGGCGTGGCCGAGCGCAAACGCACCGGTGCAGATCGAGCCATATTGTGGGGAGCGCGAGGCGATCTTGCCGAGCCAGTCGACAAGCCGCGGATCCGGCGGCATGGTCGGAAGCTCCGGTCCGCCGGCGACCAGCGCGAGATCGAACGCCTGCTCCGCATCGGCAAATGTCATCTCCGGCGTGATCGACATCCCGTTTGACGCCCGGTACGGCTGCCGTTCGGCGCCGATCAGCGTGAGGCGGTAGCCGCGATCCGTTCCCACGAAACCATTCGTCTCGATAAACACGTCGAGCGGACCTGCGACATCGAGCGCCTGCACTCCCGGAAAGATCGCCAGCGCGACCGCCTTCATCGACCAACAATCCAGTTCCCGCGCGTGGATGCGCGCGACGACTATGCATGGAATCCTGCCAGCCGGCCATGCATTTCAGCCAGGTGCTTCTTGCACGAACGCCATCGGCAGAAAAGCGTGGTGTTTTGACGGTTTCGCAGGGATCGGCATCGTTGTTCGTGCCCACGCAAAGCATCAGTTAGTCGGCGAGCAATCCACCAAGACGATAAGGAGATCAGGTCATGACGAAGATCATTGCCGGTATCACCATTCCCGACAGCAAGCTTGCGCGAGAAGTCGACGAACTGGTTCGCGACACCGAATCGGAACTGCTCTACCACCATTCCAACCGCGTCTTCCTGTTCGGCGCGCTGGCCGGGCAGCGCGCCGGGCTGAAGGTCAACCATGAGCTGCTTTATGTCGGCGCGATGTTCCACGACATGGGCTTGCAGGCGCCCTATGCCAGCACCAACGAGCGCTTCGAGGTCGACGGCGCCAATGCCGCCGCAAAATTCCTCCGCGCCCATCGCATCAATGAGCGCGATGTCGAGGACGTCTGGGACGCGATCGCGCTGCACACCACGCCTGATATCCCGAAGCACAAGCGGCCGGTGGTCGCGCTGGTGACGGCCGGCGTCGAGATGGATGTGCTGGGGCTGGAATTCGACTCCTTCACCGCCGCACAGCGCCATGAGGTCTGCGCCCACCATCCGCGCGGCCACGACTTCAAGAACGGCATCATCGATGCGTTTGCTGCCGGGACGATCAAGAAGCCGGAGACGACCTTCGGCAACGTCAAGGCGGACGTGCTGGCGCTGCGCGACCCGACCTACCACCGGATCAATTTCTGCGACGTCATCCTGAACTCGAAATGGTCGGAATGACGAAGGCCGAGCATCAACGATCAAGCATGGAGACCGATCATGACCATCACGAACGCCGTCGGCTCGGTGGGCACTGAACCCAAGAAGAACTTCTTCCGGAAGCAGCGCCAACGGATCGAGCAACGCCTCGACTATTGGCTCGACGTCGCGCTGGAAGACAGTTTTCCATGCAGCGACCCGATCTCCTCGATGCGGACCGATTGAAGCGAGAAGGAATAGACACTTTACCACCTATGCGGATTCGGCGTGAACCTCCGATCTGGCGGCTGGTTGCCTTAACCTGCGGTGCCCGGCATGCTAGGCCACCTCGATCCGTTCCCTCCGAGAAGGCCTGAACACCGCAATGTCCGACCAGTTCTCCAGCGCCCAGCAGATCCGCAAACCGGCCGTCACCTCCAAGGGCGGCATCGTCGCTTCGCAGTCGCGAAGAGCCGCCGAGGTCGGCGCGGCCGTGCTGGCGGCGGGTGGCGATTGCGTCGATGCCGTGGTCGCGACCACCTTTGCGCTCGGCGTGGTGGAGCCCTGGATGAGCGGGATCGGCGGCGGCGGCGCGATGGTGCTCTATCGCGCCCGCGAAAACCGCTATGAAGTGATCGATTACGGCATGCGGGCGCCGAACAGCCTTCGCATCGAGGACTATCCGCTGACCAGCGACGGCACCGCCTCCGACCTCTTTCCCTGGGCGCGGGTGAAGGACGATCGCAACCTGCATGGCCCCGGCTCGATCGCGGTGCCCGGTGTGGTGGCGGGCATGGAGGAGGCGCATCGCCGCCATGCCAAATTGCCGTGGAAGGACTTGCTCAAGCCGAGCGTCGATCTCGCCGGCGAAGGCCTGTTGGTCGACTGGTGGACCACGCTGATGATCGCAAGCTCAGCCGCCGACCTCCGCCGCTATCCGGCGAGCGCGACCGCCTATCTGCACGACGGCCTGCCGCCAAATGCGCAATGGGGCATCAAGTCGGTGGTGCGGCTGCCGCAGGACCGGCTGAAGGCGACCATGGCGCAGCTTGCCTCCGAAGGACCGCGCGATTTCTATGAGGGTGGCCTGGCGCGCAGCATCGCCGCCGACATCCGGGACAGCGGCGGCGCGCTATCGGTCGAGGATCTGGCCGCGTTCCGCGCCCATGTGCGCGAGCCGCTGCGCATCCCCTATCGCGGCGGCTACGTCTATGCGGCGCCCGAACTGACCGCCGGGCCGACACTCGCGCATACGCTGCGCCTGCTGCAGCAGAGCGTGCGGCCCTCGCCTGCCCCGGATGCTGCCGCCTACACGGCTTATGCGCAGGCGCTGCAGACCGCATATCGCGAACGCCTGCAAGGCATGGGCGATGCCGACGGCCGTCGCTCGCTCGGCGCGGAAGCGGTTGCGCCCGCCTGCACCACGCATTTCTCCGTCGTGGACCGTGATGGCAACATGGCGGCGGTGACGCAAACGCTGCTGTCGACCTTCGGCTCGAAATTCGTGACGCCGCAGACGGGCATCACCATGAACAACGGCATCATGTGGTTCGATCCGACGCCGGGCACGCCGAACTCGCTGGCGCCCGGCAAGCGCTGCCTGACCAACTACACGCCGGTCGTGGCGCAGGCTGCTGACGGCCGGCGCCTCGCAGTCGGGGCCTCCGGCGGCCGGCGGATCCTGCCGGCGGTGACGCAACTTCTTTCCTTCGTGATGGATTACGGCATGGACCTCGATGCGGCGATCCACCAGCCCAGAATCGATGCCAGCGAAGGCGCGATCGTGATCGGCGACGTGCGGCTGCCGGCAGTAGCGCGCGAGGCGCTGCGCGCACGGTTCGACTATGAGGAAGCGCGCATACAGACGATACCGCTGAAATTCGCCTGCCCCAGCGTGGTGCTGCGTGACGGCGCCACCAACAGCGGCGCCACCGAGCCGTTCCACGCCTGGGGCGAAGCGGTGGCGGAAGGGTAGAGCGTTTTCGAGCGAAGTGGACACCGGTTCGCGTGAAGAAAACGCGTCAAAACAAGAAATCAGAGCTTTGGTTCTGATCCAATCAGAACCAAAGCTCTGACGCGCAGGTCGATTCAGCCCGCTATCGCCGCCGACAGCACCGCTTCAAGTTCCTGCCTGACATCGTCGAGTGGCTGCGCGTTGCGCGCGGCGCGGCACATCGCGAGCGTTCCCTCGACGGAAGCGACGACCAGCGCGGCCAGTCGCCGCGCGCGGGCCGGCGCCACGCCGTCGCGGCGTAACGCGGCGATCATGATCCGCTGCCACTCCGCGAACACACCGTCGGCGAGATCGAGCAAGTGGCCTTGCGCGGCTTCGTCCGGCGCTCCCGCATTGTCCATGGTGTCAGAGACATATTGCTCGACCGCCACGGCGAGCACCGGACAGCCGGCCTGAAACCTGCTTCGTTCGAGCGTTTGCCGCCACAATGCGATGAAGGCGCGCAGGCCATCGATCGCGCCACGCTCGCGCGTCAGGTGGTCCAGCGGCTTGCTCACCTGTGCGCCGGCAAAGACGATCGCATCTTCGATCAATTGCTGTTTGCCGCGCGGAAAATGATGGCTGATCGATCCGCGCGGCGTGCCGGTATGGCGCACCACCTCGCGCATGCTGGTGGCGTTGACGCCGCGCCGGCTCAGGAGGTCGGCCGCCCCCGCCACCATCTTGGCTCTCGTGTCGGAAGTCATCGGCGCCTCCAGGGATTCGTCCGCCCAGACTAAACTATGACACTTGACATATCCAGCCCGATGTGCGGCTATGTCAAGCGTCATAGGCAACCGGGCGAGAGTGGCACGATGACGAATGCTAGCAACGAAAGGGAGGGAGTATGACCACGCCAGGCAGCATCCGGACTGAAGCACACGACCACATCTTCAAGATCGTCATCGACAACCCGGCCAAGAAGAACGCCTTCTCGCCGGCGATGATGGAGCAGCTCTCCGACGCGCTGACCGAGCTGCACAACAACGACGCCTATTGGGTCGGCGTCATCTGCGCCGAGGGCAAGGATTTCACCGCCGGTCTCGACATGCCGAAATTCTTCGGCCCCACCGCCGAGAAGCGCAACGTCAAGGAGGACAATGTCGACGCGTTCGGTCTTTCCAAGCGCTGCAGGAAGCCGATCGTCACGGCGGTGCAGGGCATCGTGTTCACGATCGGCATCGAGCTGATGCTGGCGGGCGACATCGTCGTTGCCGCCGATGACAGCCGGTTCTGCCAGATGGAAGCAAAGCGCGGGATCGCTCCCCTCGGCGGCGCGCATTTCCGCTTCCTGTCGCGCACCGGATGGGGCAATGCGATGTATCACCTGTTCCTGTGCGACGAATTCACGGCGCAACGCGCCCACGAGATCGGCCTGGTGCAGGAGGTGGTGCCGGCGGGCCAGCAGATCGCCCGCGCGATGGAGCTTGCCGCAACGATCGCACGCAACGCGCCGCTCGGCATCCAGGCAACCAAGGAAGCAGCCGCGAAATATATCGAGGGCGGCGAGGCCGCCGCGATCGCCTTTATCCCGTCGATCCGCGAACGCGTCCTGAACAGCGCCGACGCTCGCGAAGGCATTCAGTCCTTCATCGAGCGGCGGGCTGCGGCCTTCCAGGGACGGTGACGCGGCTCAATTCAGGAGCCGCGTCAGGAGATCATCGATCCGGATCGGGAAGCGGCGGACGCGAACGCCGGTGGCGTGCCAGACCGCATTGGCGACGGCACCGGCGCTGCCGGTGACGCCGATCTCACCGACGCCCTTGATGCCGAGCGCATTCACATGCGGATCGTGCTCGTCGACCGTCAGCACATCGAGCGACGGCACATCGGCATTCACAGGGATATGATACTCGGCGAGGTTCGCGTTCAGGATCCGGCCGGAACGGTGGTCCATGACGGCTTCCTCGTGCAGCGTGAACGATACGCCCCAGATCATGCCGCCAAAGAGCTGGCTCTGGACCAGGCGCGGATTGATGATGCGGCCGGCAGCAAAAGCGCCCACCAGACGCGTGACGCGGATCTGGCCGAGTTCGGGATCGACCTTCACCTCCGCGAACACTGCTCCATGCGCGTGCATGGCGTAGCTCGACTGCGCCGCCGGATCAGCCGCACCGCCGCCGCTGGCCTCGATCTCGGCGACGCCGGCGCGCGTGAGGATGTCGGCATAGCTCTCGCTGCGCGCCTCATCGTCGCGGCGGAACAGCCGCCCTTCGCGCGCGATCACACCGGCATTGCCAGCGCCGAACAGCGGCGAGTGCTCGTCATTGGTCGCGAGATCGGCAAGCTTTGCGATCACCGCCGCGCCGGCATTGTGGATCGCAGCACCGGCAGTTGCGGTATGGGCCGAGCCGCCGGCAATGCCCGCGTCCGGCAAATCCGACGTGCCCGACCGGAACTCGACCTGGTCGATGCCGAGCCCGAGTCCGTCGGCCGCGATCTGGGCCAGCGCGGTCCAGGCGCCCTGCCCCATGTCATGTGCGCCGCTCTCCATCACGCCCGAGCCGTCGCTGCGGATCACGGCGCGCGCCTGCGCCTGGAACATCAGCGCCGGAAAGGTCGCTGTGCCCATGCCCCAGCCGACCAGGAAGCCATCATCGTCGCGCATCTGCCGCGGCGCGAGCGGACGCCCTGCCCAGCCGAAGCGTTCGGCGCCCTTGGCATAGCACTGCCGCAGCGCCTTCGATGAAAACGGCTTGCCGGAGATCGGCTCGACCTCGGCGTAGTTCTTGAGGCGGAAGTCGAGCGGGTCCATGCCACAGGCCACGGCGATCTCGTCGAGGGCGCGGGCGGGCGGGAACGACCCCCTGGCCCCTCCCCCCGCCGGCGGGACCGCCGGGGGGGCGGGTGGCACCCCCCCCCCTGGGATGGGGGGCGGGGGAGCGGGGCCGGGCTCCTGCGTGTGGGGGGGGGAGGGGGGCCGCGGGGAGAAGAACGAGACAGTGGGTGGGGGGGACGAGCGCGCGGGATGGGACGGCGGGCGCCCG
>NZ_JBVAPG010000161.1:0-17786 GCF_055413685.1 Bradyrhizobium sp. LeoA1Lang
ACCAGGTTGCGGGGCTGCTGCGCAGCAGCCCCGCAACCTGGCCCTAACCCATCAACCCGCCCTGCCGCCTCAAGCGCCGGGCTCCTGTCCCTGATTATCCTGTCTCACTACAGGGGTGCAGTTCACTTTCCGGGGACAAAGTGGCCCCGGATTGCGCTTCGCTCCATCCGGGCTACGAGCTTTTTTTCCTCCGCTCTCGCTTGCGCCAGTCGGCAACGAACGCCACGAAGGCGGCGAGTGCCGGCGGCGGTTGGCGGCGGCTCGGATAATAGAGGAACGGACCCGGGAACGGCGCGCACCAATCGTCGAGCACGCTGACCAGCGCGCCGGATTTGACGCCATAGCGCACGTATCCCTCGAACGTCGCCCAATAACCGACACCGTCATGGACGGCCCGCAACGCAAGGCCGAGATAGGTTGCGATCAGCTTGGCCGGCGGCGACACCTTGACCAAGCGTCCTGCTTTTTCGAACTCCCAATCGTACATTGCGCCGCTGCCGAAGCGGGTGCGGATACAGGGATGGTCGAGCAGGTCCTTTGGCTGCGTCGGCCGGCCATGCTGCGCGACATAGTCGCGCGAGGCCACGACTGCGTAGCGTTGCGGCGGCCCAAGCGATACCGCGATCATGTCCTGCGCGAGATGCTCGCCATAGCGCACGCCGGCATCGAACCCTTCCGCGACGATGTCGACGAACGCGCTCTCGGCGATGATCTCCAGATCGACTTGCGGATATTTTGCCAGGAACGGCGCCACCATCGGCGCCAGCACCAGGTCGATGGCCGGCGGTGGCGCATTGATGCGCAGGCGACCTGACGGCACGCCGCGTAAGCCGCGCACCTGATCGAGCGCCGCGCCGACATCGCGCATCGCAGGGCCCACGCGCGCAAGCAACAGTTCGCCGGCTTCGGTCAGCGCCACGCTGCGCGTGGTGCGGTTCATCAGGCGCACGCCGAGCCGCTCCTCCATGTCGCGCAGCCGCTGGCTGAGGCTGGAGACCGAGACGCGCTGCTCCAGCGCCGCGCGCCGAAAATTCTGCGTGCGGGCCACGGCGAGGAAGGCTTTAAGGTCGCGAAGGTCGAAATCCTGCATTGTTCGATATACTGAACAAGCTATTCGGGATTGTCCAGCTTATCAGCGTAATAGAAAGCACGCATATCCGCCCTCGTCACGCGGCGCAAACAGCCGCCATTTCGAGGAGAGCCAACATGGAACAACGCAAACTCGGTTCAACCGGCCCCACCGTTTCGGCCCTTGGTCTCGGCTGCATGGGCATGTCGGAGGTCTATGGACCGGTCGATCGCGGCGAGAGCATTGCCACGATCCATGCAGCACTCGATGCCGGAATCACGCTGCTCGACACCGGCGACTTCTACGCCATGGGCCACAATGAAATGCTGGTCCGCGAAGCGCTGAAGGATCGCCCGCGCGACAAGGCGCAGATCAGCGTGAAGTTCGGTGCGTTGCGCGGTCCCGGCGGCGAATTCGCAGGGATGGATTGCCGCCCCGCCGCGATCAAGAATTTTCTTGCCTATTCGCTGCAACGGCTCGGCACCGACTACATCGACATCTACCGACCCGCGCGTCTCGATCCCAACGTTCCCATCGAAGAGACGATCGGCGGCATCGCCGAGATGGTGAATGCCGGCTACATCAGGCATATCGGCCTGTCCGAAGTCGGCTCCGACACGATCCGACGGGCGCATGCCGTGCACCCGATCGTCGATCTCCAGATCGAATATTCGCTGATCGCACGCGGCATCGAGCGCGACATCCTCAAGACCTGCCGCGAGCTCGGCATCGGCATCACCGCCTATGGCGTGCTGTCCCGCGGCCTGATCAGCGGCCACTGGACGAAGGACAGCGGCAAGGTTGGCAAGGACTACCGGCTGATGACGCCGCGCTTCCAGGGCGCGAACCTCGATGCCAATCTCGCGCTCGTGGAGTCGCTGCGCGCGATCGCCAGCGAGATCGGCGCAACGCCGGCACAGGTCGCAATCGCCTGGGTGGCGGCGCAGGGCAAGGAGATCGTGCCGCTGGTCGGCGCCCGCACCCGCAACCGTCTCACCGAAGCACTTGGCGCGATCAAGGTCACGCTGACTCAGGCTCACCTTGCGGCGCTGGCAAAAGCCTTCCCGCCGGATGTCGCCTCGGGCACGCGCTATGCCGCCGAGCAGATGGCACATCTGGACAGCGAGAAGCCGGCCACAACGTAACGACCGCAATCAGGTGCGATGCGCGCTCAGATCGGTGATGACGGGGTTGTCACCGTTGAGCGGATTGGCCGGATCGCGCGCGTAACGCAGGGTTTCGAAGCGCATCGCGCGCGCATCCACCATCAACAGGCGCCCGACCAGGCCCTCGCCGAAGCCGACGATTTCGCGGATCGCCTCCAGCGCCATCATCGAGCCCAGGATACCGGCGAGCGCGCCCATCACGCCGGCTTCCGCGCAGGCCGGCACCGTGCCGGGCGGCGGCGGCTCCGGGAACAGGCAGCGATAGGTCGGGTTGAACTCGCCGGCAGCGTTCTTCTCATGCGCGCGGATCGTGGTCAGCGAGCCGTCGAACACGCCGAGCGCGGCCGTGATCAGCGGCTTGCCGGCGAGGAAGCAGGCATCGGAGACGAGATAGCGCGTCTCGAAATTATCGGAGCCATCGAGCACCAGATCATAGCCGCCGATCAGCGACATCACGTTATCAGCGTCGAGCCGCGCCGCATGCGCCTCGAAATTGACATGCGGATTGAGCGCATGGATCTGCTCCGCGGCGCTGTCCACCTTGCGTTTGCCGATGTCCGGGGTCGCATGGATGACCTGGCGCTGCAGATTGGAGAGCGATACGATATCGTCATCGACGACCCCGAGCGTGCCGACGCCGGCCGCCGCCAGATACATCTGCGCCGGCGCACCAAGGCCGCCGGCGCCGATCACCAACACCGAAGCCTCCTTCAGCGCCGCCTGCCCGGGGCCGCCGACTTCGCGCAGCACGATGTGACGGGCGTAGCGTTCGAGTTCGTCAGCAGTCAGCATTGTCGACTTTGTCCTTCCTCGCGGTCCCTGCCCGACCCTCATGGTGAGGAGCGCGCAGCGCGTCTCGAACCATGAGGCCCCAGTCTCGCCCGCGGCCATCCTTCGAGACGGCCGCTTCGCGGCCTCCTCAGGATGAGGTCGGAGTCGTGAACCCAGGTGCGGTTGTTGCCGACCAAGCAGATGTGCATAATCGGCCCAGCGCGCAATAACCTCCCGGATTTGTCATGAGATCGATGCTTTCGGCAACATTGATAGTCGTGACAATGGGCACCGCGCAGGCGCAGACGACGCCGCCTGCGACCGCGGGCGCCAAGCCAAAGACGGTCGCGACCGTGCCGGTCCGCCCCGCGCTGCAGAAGCCCGAGGAGACGGCCAACGGGATGACGCAGGCCGACCGGCTCGCGCTGCAATCCGATCTCGCCTGGGTCGGCCAGTATAATGGCGCGATCACGGGCGATGTCAGCGAGCGCATGGTCAATGCGATCAAAGAATTCCAGAAATCGCGCGGCGGCAAGCCCACCGGCGTGCTGAACCCGCAGGAGCGCGGCGTGCTGGCCGAAACCGCGCGGCGCAAGCAGGAGAGCGTCGGATGGCGGATCGTCGCCGAGCCCGGCACCGGAGCGCGGCTCGGCATTCCCAGCAAACTGGTTCCGCAACTCGCAAGCGGCGTCGACGGCGCCAAATGGACCTCGCCGACGGGAACGGTCCAGGTCGTGCTGGCGCGCCGCAAAGAGGCGAGCCCGACCACCGCAAAACTTGCCGAGCGCGAGAAGAAGGAACCGGGCCGGACCGTCGACTATACCGTCGTCAAGCCGGATTTCTTCGTGCTCTCGGGCCTGCAAGGGCTGAAGAAATTCTACATCCGAGGCACCTTCAAGGGCGACGAAGTCCGCATCCTCACCATCCTCTACGACCAGGCAACCGAAAATACCGTCGAGCCGGTGGTGATCGCGATGTCGAGCGCCTTCAACGCGTTTCCGACCGGTCCGCAGGTTGCCGGTCCCCCGCCGCGCAAAACCGTGGAATACGGCACCGGCGTAATCATCAGCGATGACGGCGCGATCGTCACCGACCGGCTGGTCACCGACGAATGCATCGCGATCACGATCGGCGGCCACGGCAATGCCGACCGGATCGCCGAGGACAAGGAGCACGATCTCGCGCTGCTGCACATCTATGGCGCGCGAGGATTGAAGCCGCTGAATGTCGGCGCCACTGGCGCCAAGCCGGCGCTCGACCTCACCGGCATCGCCGATCCGCAGAACCAGGGCGGCGGGAACGCCGTGAGCAGCGCCAAGGCGACAGCCACGCCTATCGGCAGCGACGTCACGCTGACACCGGCGCCCGCGATCGGCTTCTCCGGCGCCGCGGCGCTCGATACCGACGGCAAGTTCGCCGGACTCGCGCTGCTGAAGCCGGTGGTCGTCGCCGGCCCCGCGAACGCGGCACCTGCCTCGCAGGCGATGCTGGCGCCGGCCGAGACGGTGCGCGACTTCCTGAAAGCGCATGGCGTGACTGCGAATGGCACATCGTCCGACGCAAAAGCCGCCGTGGTGCGCGTGATCTGCGTGCGGAAGTGACACTTGCTCTTCGCCTCTCCCCGCGCGCGGGGAGAGGCCGGATTGCATCGCAAGATGCAATCCGGGTGAGGGGCTGCCTCCGCGAACTCATCTCTCACCGAATTCGCGGAGACAGCCCCTCACCCCAACCCTCTCAGGGCGAGCTCTGCTCGTCCCGCCCCCGCAAGAGCGGGGCGAGGGAGCGCACCGAGCGCCTCACACCAGCCTGAACCTCACGCCCGCGCGCGCGAGACCGCCGGCGATCCCGACCGGCGTGCCGTCGGCGCGCCAGCAGGCGGCGCCTTGCATACAACCATCCTCTTCAAACTGGATCGCGTTCATGCCGCCGGCGACGGAGGATACCGGCGCAACCGTGTGACCCAGACTCGCGAGTTTCTCGCGCACGCTCTCGGGAACGGCGAGCTCGACTTCGAGCGCATTGCCCTCGGTCCACACCCGCGGCGCCTCGACCGCTTCCTGCAGGCTCATGCCGTGGTCGATCAGGTTGATCAGCGCCTGCATGGCGCTGGGGAAGATGCGTTTTCCCCCGGGCAGGCCCAGCGCATACTTCAGCTTGCCGTCGCGCAAAGCCATCATCGGCGACATCGAAGTGGTGACGCGCTTGCCCGCTGCCAGCGACAGCGCGTGGCCGGGACGCGGATCGAACAGATGCATGTAATTGTTCGCGATGGCACCTAAGCCCGGGATCAGGATCTTCGCGCCGAATAGATTGTTGATGGTCTGGGTGGTCGCGACCACGTTGCCGAACGCATCCGCCGCGGTCAGATGCGTGGTATGCGCACCTTCGAGCTGCGCAACGCCCGCACCCCAGGCCTGCGCCCGATTGGGATCGATCGCACGGCGGCGCTCCTCGGCATAGGCTTTCGACGTCAGCCGCTCGACGGGCACGTTGACATAGGCGGGATCGCCGCTCGCCGCCGCACGGTCGGCAAAGGCGATCTTCAGCACTTCGGCGAGATAGTGGATCGTCTCGGCGGTGCCGAAACCGAGGCTCGCGATGTCGTAGCCTTCGAGGATATTCAGCATCTCCGCGATATGCACGCCTGACGCCGCCGGCGGCGGTGGTCCCAGGATGGCCCAGCCGCGATAATCGGCGCGGATCGGCTGGCGCTCGACGGTCTTGTAGGCTGCGAGATCGGCGCGGCGAATATATCCGCCGTTCTTCTCCATGTAATCGACAAGGATATCGCCGAGCGAGCCCTGATAGAACGCGGCTTCACCATGCTCGGCGATATACCGCAGGGTCTCCGCGTATTCGGCCTGCACCACGCGTTCGCCGATCTTCAGCGGTTCGCCGTTCGGAAGGTAGATCGCCGAAATCGGCTTGTCCTTCAGCATGTCGGCAGCGCTCTCGCGGATGCATTCGTGCAGGTAAGGCGTCACGGCATAGCCGCGGGCGGCATGCTTGATCGCGGGCTGCATGACATCGGCAAGGCTCATGGTGCCGAAACGCCGCAGCGTCTCGCACCAGGCCATCAGCGAACCCGGCACTGCAACCGCCTTCGGGCCCACGCAATTCTCATCGCCGAGGGTGTCGAACACATCGTGCGCCGAACCCGGCTTCGAACTGTAAGTGTCGGGCCGGACCGCGAGCGGCACGGTGCTCTGGCCGTCGATGAAGCGGTGCGTGCCGTCGGCGAGGCGGATATGCGCCATGCCGCCGCCGATGATGCCGACCATCATCGGCTCGACCACAGTCAGCGTGAACAATGTCGCGATCGCCGCATCGATGGCATTGCCGCCAGCGGCCAGCATCTCGGCGCCCGCGCTTGAGGCCAGCGGATGATTGCTGACCACCATGCCGCGGCTGGAGATGGCTGGTTGCTTCTCGCATTCGAAACTTGTCGCCGCGCGATCGCGCCAATTGTCGCTCATGACGTCGCTCCCCTTGTTGTTGGTTATTTCTGGCATTTCGGGCACCAGAAGGTCGAACGGCCGTTCTGGGTGAAGCGTTTCACGGTGCCGCCGCAGCCTGGGGTCGGGCACTTCTCGCCTTCGCGATCATAGACCTGAAACGAATGCTGGAAATAGCCGAGCTCGCCATTGGTCTGGCGATGATCGCGCAACGATGAGCCGCCGGCCTTGATCGCCTGGTTCAGCACATCGTGGATCGCAGTGACCAATCGTTTGGCATGCTCCGTCGGCTCCCCCCCGGCAACGCCCTTGCGTTGTCCGGCCTTCGTGGCAAGCGTCGCCGCCAGCCGCCGCGGCGACAGGTGCGAGCGAAACAGCGCTTCGCAGACATAGATATTGCCGAGTCCTGCGACCACGCGCTGGTCGAGCAGCGCCGCCTTCAGGCTGGTCTTCTTGTTGGCGCAGGAATGCGCCAGCATCGCGGCATCGAATTCATTGCCGAGCGGCTCGGGGCCGAGGCCCTTCAACAACGGCTCGTCCTCGATTGCGTTGCGCGCGATCACCTTCATGTAGCCGAAGCGGCGCGGATCGTTGAAGATGATCGCGGCCCCCGACGACATGTGGAAGATCACATGATCGTGTGCGCGGTCCTGATTCCGCTCATAATGAAAATGACCCGGCGCGATCTTGTCGTCGTCCTTGAGCACGCGGAACGAGCCGGACATGCCCAGATGCATCAAGAGCACGTCGCCCGAGGTCAGGTCCGCCATCAGATATTTCGCGCGGCGGCCGAGACCCGCGACGGTCTGTCCCTCCAGCCGTGCGACAAAATCTTTCTGAAAGGGAAACCGCAGGTCCTTGCGGCGGGCTTCCGCTTTCAGGATTCTCGCGCCCTCCATGGACGGCTGCAAGCCGCGGCGGACGGTCTCGACTTCGGGGAGTTCGGGCATGGAAATGTCATTCACACGGGGCACGATCGGCAAAAAGTGTAAGGGGTTTTGCGCCCGACCGCGCGCCAAATTAACAATTTGCGAACAATCCGCCAGACCGCAACCAGTTTGGTGGATTGTGCGCGGCGGTGCTGACGTGATAGCGCCATTGCGGCGGGCGCGCTATGGTCGCTCCTTAAGGTAGTGCGTTGATGGATCGGCGGGACCAAACCACCCATTTCGGCTACAGGGACGTTCCCCTGGGCGAGAAGCAGACGCTGGTGAACGAGGTGTTCCACAGCGTAGCGTCGCGTTATGACTTGATGAACGATCTGATGTCGATCGGCCTGCACCGGGTCTGGAAGGACATCATGATCACCCAGCTCAATCCGCCGAAGAGCGAGGCGCCGTTCGCGCTGCTCGATGTCGCGGGCGGCACTGGCGATATCGCGTTCCGCGCGGCGAAAGCGGGCGGTCCCGGTTTCCGCGCCACCGTCTGCGACATCAATGCCGACATGCTCGAGGTTGGCCGCAACCGCGCCCGCGCCCAGCATCTCGACGACCGGGTCTCCTTCGTCGCCGGCAATGCCGAGGCGCTGAGCTTTCCGGACCGTTCGTTCGACGCCTACACGATCGCATTCGGCATCCGCAACGTGCCGCGGATCGATGTCGCGCTGCGCGAGGCCCATCGCGTGCTGCGGCCCGGCAGCCGATTCCTCTGTCTTGAATTTTCCACCGTCGACGTGCCCGGCCTCGACCGGCTTTATGACCTGTTCTCGTTCAGGGTGATCCCGCCGCTCGGCCGCGCCGTGACCGGCGATGCCGAGTCCTATCAGTATCTCGTCGAATCGATCCGCAAGTTTCCACGGCCCAGCGCCTTTGCCGAGATGATCACTGCCGCCGGCTTTGCGCGCGTGAAATGGGAAATTCTCTCGGGCGGCATCGTGGCGCTGCATTCGGGCTGGCGTTTGTGATCTCTGCAACAACACACATCGCGCGCCTCGCCCGCGCCGCCTACGTCTTCGCACGCGAGGGCGTGTTCGGCGTCGTCGATCCGGCCCTTGTGCCGCCACCGGGGCAGCTTCTGCTGCGGCTGGCCCGCCTGATCGAACGGCCCGGCGCCAAGTCCGGACCCAGGCTGTCGCGCGCGCTGACGCGGCTTGGGCCGGCCTATCTCAAGCTCGGCCAGTTCCTTGCCACAAGACCCGACGTGGTCGGCGTGGTGATGGCCAAGGATCTGGAGAGCCTGCAGGACCGGCTGCCGCCATTCTCCCAGACCGAAGCGGAAGCCGTGATCGCGCAATCGCTGGAACGCCCGTTGGCGCAGGCTTTCGCGAGCCTCGGGCCCCCGGTCGCCGCCGCCTCGATCGCGCAGGTGCACCGCGGCGAGATCGAGCGTAATGGCGTGCGCCGGCAGGTGGCCGTGAAGGTGTTGCGGCCGAACGTCGCCTCCCGCTTCCGCCGCGACCTCTCCGATTTCTTCTTCGTCGCACACAAGGCGGAAGCGCATTCGGCCGAAGCGCGGCGATTGCGGCTGGTCGAGGTCATCAACACGATGTCGCGCTCGGTCGCGATGGAGATGGACCTGCGGCTGGAGGCCGCCGCCCTCTCCGAGATGGCGGAAAACACCAACGACGATCCGGATTTCCGCGTGCCGGCAGTGGACTGGGACCGCACCACCCATAACGTGCTGACGATGGAATGGATCGACGGCATCCCGCTGAACGACCGTATCAGGCTGGAGCAAGCCGAGGTCGACCTGCCCGATCTCGGCCGCAAGGTGATCCAGAGCTTCCTGCGCCACGCGCTGCGCGATGGCTTCTTCCACGCCGACATGCATCCCGGCAATCTGTTCCTCGATGATACCGGCCGGCTGGTGGCGGTCGATTTCGGCATCATGGGCCGGCTCGAGCAGAAGGAGCGGCGCTTCCTCGCCGAGATCCTGCTCGGCTTCATCACCCGCGACTATCGCCGCGTCGCCGAGGTGCATTTCGAGGCCGGCTACGTGCCCGGGCATCACTCGGTGGAGAATTTCGCGCAAGCCATCCGCGCCATCGGCGAGCCGATCCACAACCGCACCGCCGAGGAAATCTCGATGGCGCGGCTGTTGACGCTGTTGCTCGAGGTCACCGGCCTGTTCGACATGCAGACGCGCCCCGAATTGATCCTGCTGCAGAAGACCATGGTGGTGGTCGAAGGCGTGGCGCGCGGCTTCGACCCCAAGCTCGACATCTGGAAGATCGCCGATCCCGTGGTGCGCGAATGGATCGAGCGCAATCTCGGACCGGTCGGGCGCATCCAGGGCGCGATGTCAGGGGCCGGCGAACTCGCCCGCGTGCTGGCGCATCTGCCCGACATCGCCTCGCGCGCAGTGGCGGTGCTGGGTAGTCTGGAGAAGATGACGCGCGAGGGCGTCACGCTGTCCCCGCAGACGATCGCGGCGATGGGACAGACCGAGGGCCGCAAGAACCGCTGGCGGACCGTCGCGCTCTGGATCATCGCGGCCACTTTCATCGGAATCCTGATTGCGGTCCGGAATCTCTGATTGCAATGATAGCGGACAATGCTAGCGTTGCTGTCAAATCGATGGTGCGGCCATGGCCAATCTGACTATTCGCAAGCTCGATGACGCCGTCCGAGACGAACTGCGCCTGCGCGCCGCCCGTAACGGGCGCTCGGTCGAGGATGAGGTGCGGGTCATCTTGGGCGAGGTGGTTGCGGGGCAGCCCTCCGAGGTCCCGCTCGCAGCTCCCGCGTCGCGCCCGCAGGCCGCCGTGGCATCGGTCAATGGCCTCGCCCGGGTCACCCTGATCATCGGCGGCGGCATTGCCGCCTACAAGGCGCTGGACCTGATTCGACGGCTCAAGGAGCGCCATATTCAGGTCCGCTGTGTGCTGACCAAGGCGGCGCAGCAATTCGTCACGCCGCTTGCGGCCAGCGCCCTGTCGCATGAGCGCGTCTATACCGACCTGTTCGATGCCGAGAGCGAATTCGATGCCGGCCATATCCGCCTGGCGCGCGAGTGCGACCTGATCGTGGTGGCGCCAGCGACCGCGGATCTGATGGCCAAGATGACGCATGGCCATGCCGACGATCTCGCCTCCGCCATCCTGCTCGCCGCCAACCGCCCGATCCTGCTGGCCCCGGCGATGAATCCGCTGATGTGGAACAACGCCGCCACCCGCCGCAATGTGCTGCAGCTCCGCCGCGACGGCATCCTGACCGTCGGCCCCAATGCCGGCGAGATGGCGGAAGCGGGCGAAGCTGGCGTCGGGCGGATGGCCGAGCCGACCGAAATCGCCGCCGCCGCCGAACACATCCTTCGCCCGCCGCATCCGCGCCCGCTTCAGGGCAAGCGCGTGCTGATCACCGCAGGGCCGACGCATGAGGCGATCGATCCGGTGCGCTATATCGCCAACCGCTCCTCGGGCAAGCAGGGCTTTGCCATCGCCGCCGCCGCGCGCGATGCCGGCGCCGAGGTCGTCCTGGTCTCCGGGCCGGTCGATCTCGCCGATCCAGCCGGCCTGTCGGTGATCTCTGTGGAATCCGCGCGCGACATGCTGCACCGGGTGGAAGCGGCGCTGCCGGTCGATGTCGCGATCTTCGCCGCCGCGGTCGCCGACTGGCGGGTCGCCAATGAAGGCGAGCAGAAGCTGAAGAAGACCGCAGCCGGCGTGCCGGCGCTGCAACTGGTCGAGAACCCCGACATCCTCGCCACCATCGCCAAGCTGCAGGACAACCGCCCGCCGCTGGTGATCGGCTTCGCCGCCGAGACCGAGGATCTGATCGAGAATGCGAAGGCAAAGATCGCCCGCAAGGGCTGCGACTGGATCGTGGCCAACGACGTTTCACCGGCCACCGGCGTGATGGGTGGCGACCGCAACACCGTTCATCTGCTGACGCGTGGGGGCGAGGATATCAGCGTCGATTCCTGGCCGGTCATGACCAAGGAACAGGTCGCGACCGAACTGGTGGCCCGGATCGCGAAGGCCGTGGAGACAAAATCGTGAGTGCGACGATCAAGGTCGATGTCAGGCAATTGCCGCATGCCGAAGGTCTTCCGCTGCCGGCCTACCAGACCGCCGATGCCGCCGGGCTCGATCTGTTGGCCGCAGTGCCCGAAGAAGCGCCGCTGGTGCTCGCATCCGGCAAATACGCGATGGTTCCGACCGGGCTGACGATCGCGCTGCCGCCCGGCTACGAGGCGCAGGTGCGGCCACGTTCCGGACTTGCCGCCAAGCACGGCGTGACCGTGTTGAATTCGCCTGGTACGATCGACGCCGACTATCGCGGCGAGATCAACGTCCTCCTGATCAATCACGGCGAGGCGCCGTTTTCCATCCGACGCGGCGAGCGCATCGCGCAGATGGTGATCGCACCGGTCGTGCAGGCGCAGTTGGTTCCGGTGACCGCGCTGCCGAGCACCGAACGAGGCAGCGGCGGTTTCGGCTCCACGGGAAGATAGCTCGAGCCCGTAGCCCGGGTGGAGCGCAGCGCAACCCGGGACATCTGCGTCCACATCCGCGAGCGGACCCGGGTTACGCTAACGCTTCACCCGGGCTACGGCACTTGATCGAGCGATAAGCCATTCGAATACAGATAAAATTTGCGCTGGCGCACGAATTGAGCCCCGCATTTTTCACAGCGTGTCTTGCGTTCACGATCTGGACTCTTACTCGCTGAGTCAGCTTGAGGATATGCTCTTACGATTCGTGTGCACGGCGGGGGTCTAACGCCGGGCCGAAGTCGTGCGTTCTGGGGCAAATTATGTCGGGCATGGTCGCCGCAATGCGTCGAACCCTGCTGTCGTGCACCTCACTGGCGCGCGACGGCCTGCTTGGGCTCGCCGCCACGCTGGCGCTGCCCGCGGGATCGGCGCGCGCTGGCGACTGGCTGTTCGAGCCGGTGATCTCGGCGTGGTTCGACCTCGATCACCAGGAATTCGTCCTCTTCACCGCCGCGGTTGCCTTGCTCGGCTTTTCCGTGGTCGCCGCGATCCTCTTGATGCGTACACGCGCTCGCGCTATCCGGAGCGAGGGACGCCTGCGCGCCGAGATCGCCGATCTGCAGGCCCAATCCGATCGCCTGCGCGCGCTGCTGTTTGCCGAGCCGCAGGTCCTGATTTCCTGGGCGGCTGGCGACAACCGCCCCGAGATCAGCGGTGACATCGCATTGCTGACCTCGCAGGAGGCGACCCAGAACTCGCCCCAGCGCGTGCTGGCGTTCGGAACCTGGCTGCCGCCGGAACCGGCGCTGCAGATGGACCACGCCGTCGACGCGCTGCGCGAGGCCGGCCAGGGTTTTCTGCTCAACCTCACCACCGCGAACGGCCGCGCCATCGAGGCGATGGGTCGCGCCATCGGCGGCCAGGCGATCGTGCGGATGCGCGAGCTTGGCGGCTTGCGTCGCGAGCTGGCCGAAGCCAATCTGCGCCACAAGATGCTGCAGGAGGAGACCGAGCTGCTGCGCGATTTCGCCGCCGCCGCACCCTGGCCGATCTGGGCCAAGAATGCGCAGGACGACCTGCGCTATGCCAACACGGCCTATTTGCGGGCGACCGAGGGCGCGAGCATCGCGGATGCGATCCACCGCCATCTCGAACTCCTGGAGAACGACCAGCGGGTTGAGATGGCCAAGGCGCTGCACGAATATTCGACCTATGCCGCGCGACTACCGATCGTGGTCGGCGGCGAGCGGCGCATCTATGACATCCAGGCGATGAAGCTTGCCGGCGGCAGCGCCGGCATCGCCATCGACGCCAGCGAGGTCGCCGCCCTTCGCGCCGCGCTCACCCGGATGGCGGAAGCGCATCGCCGCACCCTCGACCAGCTCTCTTCCGGCGTGGCCGTGTTCGACGCCGACCGCCGGCTCGCCTTCTACAACGAATCCTATCGCCGCCTCTGGGACCTCGATCAGGCGTTCCTCGATAGCAATCCGGACGATTCCAGCGTCCTCGACCGGCTGCGCGCCGCCCGCAAACTGCCGGAGCAGCCGGATTTCCGCGCCTGGAAGGCCAAGCTGCACGAAGCCTATCGCGCGGTCGAATCGGAGAGCTACACTTGGTTCCTGCCCGACGGCCGCGCGGTCAGCGTCGTCACCACGCCGAACCTCGAAGGCGGCGTCACCTATCTCTTCGACAACGTCACCGAAAGCCTCGATCTGGCGCGTCGCTTCGACGGCCTGATCCGGGTCCAGCACGAGACCCTCGACAATCTGAACGAAGCGGTCGCAGTGTTCGGCAGCAACGGGCGCGTGCAATTGTTCAACCCGGTATTCGAGAAGATGTGGAGGCTGCCGGCGGACGCGTTGCGCGAGCAGCCGCATATCGAGACCGTGGAAGCGCTGTGCCGGCCGCTGTTCGACGATCCGATTGTCTGGCGGGCGCTGCGCGAGGCGATCACCGCGATCGAGAACCGCGCCCAGGTCGCGCTGAAGCTCGAGCGCAAGGACGGCAGCGTGCTGCATTGCATGACCATGCCGCTGCCGGACGGCGCGACCATGCTGACGTTCCAGGACATCACCGATACCGAGAATGTCGAACGCGCGCTGCGCGAGCGCAACGAGGCGCTGGAAGCGGCCGACCAGATGAAGGTCGACTTCGTCCACCACGTGTCCTACGAACTGCGCGCGCCGCTCACCACCATCATCGGCTTTGCGCATTTCCTGTCTGATCCCGCGACCGGACCGCTCAATACGAAGCAGGCCGAATATCTCGACTACGTCACCAAATCGACCAACGCATTGCTCGCGCTCACCAACAACATCCTCGATCTCGCCACCATCGATGCCGGCGCGATGACGCTCGAGCTTGGCTCCGTCGATATCGGCAAGACGATCGAGGCCGCGGCCGAAGGCATCCAGGACCGGCTCGCGACCGACCGCATCACGCTCAAGGTCGATATCGAGCCCAATATCGGCGAATTCATCGGCGATGAACGACGCGTGGTGCAGGTGCTCTATAACCTGCTCGCCAACGCCGTCGGTTTCTCCCCGCATGATGGGATGGTCACGATCTCTGCGCGACGCGCCGAGCACAGTGTCGTGTTCGCAGTGACCGACACCGGCCCAGGCATCGCGCCTGAGGTCAAGGACAAGGTGTTCAACTGGTTCGAGAGCCATTCCCACGGCTCGCGGCACCGCGGCGCCGGCCTCGGCCTGTCGCTGGTGCGCTCCTTCGTCGAGCTGCATGGTGGCAAAGTCCGCGTCGATTCGACCGTCGGCAGAGGCACGACCGTGACCTGCGTCTTCCCGGTCGACCAGAACGCGCATCGCAACGCCGCCGAATGATTGTCACCAGCACATTCTCGGTCGCACTCGCCAATGAGGCCGCGACCGCGCATCTGATGGCCGATCTCGCGCTGTTGATCGGCCCCGGCGAAGTCATTGCGCTCTCCGGCGATCTCGGCGCCGGCAAGACCGCGGCGGCCCGCGCGCTGATCCGCTATCTCGCCACCGATGATATGCTGGAAGTGCCGAGCCCGACGTTTACGCTGGCGCAAAGCTACGAGCTGCCGGCGTTCCCGCTTGTTCACGCCGACCTCTATCGCATCAATGACGCGAGCGAACTCGAGGAGATCGGGCTGGCGCCTTTGCCTGACGGCGCGGTGGCGCTGATCGAATGGCCGGAGCGGGCACCAGATGCCCTGCCGCCGGACCGCATCGACATTGCGCTGAGTCACCGGCCGGCACTGGGATCGAACGCGCGCGCTGCCGAGATCACCGGCCACGGCAAGGCTGCCGCCGTCGTCACGCGGCTGAAGGCGCTGCGCCAATTCCTCGAGAATGCCGGCTACATCGACGCGCGGCGCGAGCGCATGCCAGGCGACGCCTCGACCCGCTCCTACGCCCGGCTGTTCGACGACAATGGCAGCGTCATCCTGATGAACTCGCCGCGCCGCCCCGACGGGCCGCCGATCTATGACGGCAAGTCCTACAGCGCCGCCGTCCATCTCGCCGAGGACGTCAAGCCGTTCGTCGCGATCGACAACGGACTGCGCGACCGCGGCTTCTCCGCACCCGCGATCCGCCACTCCGACCTCGACCTGGGCTTCCTGATCACCGAGGATTTCGGCAAGGACGGCATCGTCGAGGGCGATCCGCCGGCACCGATCACGGAGCGCTACGAAGCCGCGACCGACATGCTGGCGGCCCTGCATCGGGAGAAACTGCCGGAGGCGCTGCCGCTGACGCCGCAGCTTACCTACGACATCCCCGTTTTCGATATCGACGCCTGGCTGGTCGAAATCGGGCTGATGATCGAGTGGTATTTGCCCGATCGCGGCATCACCCTCGCATCGGATCTGCGCGACGAATTTCTTGCGATGTGGCGAACGCTCCTGGAGAAGCCGGCCGCGGCGCCGCGGACCTGGGTGCTGCGCGACTTCCACTCGCCCAATCTGATCTGGCTTGGCGAGCGTACAGGTATCCTGCGGCTGGGCCTGATCGACTTCCAGGACGCCGTGCTCGGGCCTGCCACCTATGATCTGGTGTCGCTGTTGCAGGACGCGCGGATCGACGTGCCCGAGCAGCTCGAGCTCACGCTGCTCTCCCGCTACATCAAGGCGCGGCGGGCCACCGAGGAGCATTTCGACGCGGCCAGCTTCGCCGAGCTCTACGCGATCATGTCGGCGCAGCGTAACACGCGTCTGCTCGGGACCTTCGCGCGGCTCAACGGGCGGGACGGCAAGCCGCATTATCTCAAGCACCAGCCGCGGATCTGGACCTATCTCACTCGTTCACTGGCCCACCCCGCCCTGGCCAGCCTCCGCGAATGGTACGCGGCGCACGTCCCGCCGCCGGTTTCCTGATTTACCCCCTGTTAGCCCGGGCCGCCCTAGTGTGACACACGCTCCGGATGCAGAGCGGCTTGGTTAACGGTTGAGTTTGGCGATGAAGACAGAACGGCGCCGCGGCGAGCGTGTCACCTTCGAACGCGGCATTCCCGCGCACATGATGGGGATCGACGGCACGTGGCGACGCGACTGCACCATGGAGGATGTTTCCGAGACCGGCGCCAAGCTGACCGTCGAGGGCTCGGTGGAGGGCCTGCACCTGAAGGAGTTCTTCCTGCTGTTGTCATCGACCGGGCTTGCCTATCGCCGCTGTGAATTGTCCTGGGTCAATGGCGACCAGATCGGGGTCAATTTCCTCAAACAGGGCGACAAAAAGAAGAAGGCGGCCAAGCGCGGCTCGCAACCCGCCGACGCCTGAAGACTGTTGTTTTAGAGCATGATCCGGAAAAGTGGAAACCGGTTTTCCGAAAAGATCATGCTCAAACAAAGAGATGAGATCATGATCCGATTCCGTCTAATCGGATCATGATCTAGGACGTTTTCTTCCCCGTCGCACGGCCGTCATGTCCGGCGACTATCGCGTCGATCTTATGCGCGCCCCAAATCGGCGTGATAGGATGGCGCGCGTCACGATTTGAACGGTTCGAGAGCCCGGAAGAATGTCCGTCACCCCCCATAAAGCCATGGTCCTCGCTGCCGGTCTCGGCCTGCGCATGCGGCCCTTGACCGACCATATGCCGAAGCCGCTGGTGAGCGTGGCGGGCCAGCCGTTGCTCGATCACGTCCTGGACAAGCTTGCCGCTGCCGGCGTGAGCGAGGCCGTGGTCAATGTGCACTATCTGCCGGACCAGATCATCGAGCACGTCAAGGCGCGGAAGCAGCCGCGTGTGATCATCTCGGACGAGCGTGACAAGGTGCTGGGCACCGGTGGCGCGGTCGTGAAGGCGTTGCCGCTGCTCGGGCCTGAGCCGTTCTTTCACGTCAACGCCGACACGATGTGGATCGACGGCGTGCGGCCAAACCTGGCGCGGCTCGCGGAGACCTTCGACCCCGCGAAGATGGATATCCTGCTCTTGATGGCGCCGACCGCGAACAGCATCGGCTATGGCGGTCGCGGCGACTATTCCATGCTGCCGGACGGCGCGCTGCGCAAGCGGCGGGAGCAGCAGGTGGTGCCGTTCGTCTATGCCGGCGCCGCGATCATGTCGCCGTCGATCTTTGCGGACGCCCCCACGGGCGAGTTCTCGCTGACCAAGCTGTTCGACCGTGCCAACGAGCAGGAACGACTGTTCGGGCTCAGGCTCGACGGTGTCTGGATGCATGTCGGAACCCCCGACGCCGTGCAAGCCGCGGAAGAAGCATTTTTGGAAAGCGTAGCTTAATCCTCTATTCGTCGTCCCGGCGGAGGCCGGGACCCATCACCACCGGTGTTGGTCGTGGACGGGATAGTGGCCTCGGCCTGCGTAATACCTACATTTGTGGTTGATGGGGTGGACGGCCCCCTACGGCATCAGTTGTGCCAGAATGAGGTTGTCGAAATCTCAAACGAGGGAGCCGTCCGTGACGCAGATTATCCGCATTGGAATGGATACGTCGAAGCATAT
>NZ_JBVAPG010000162.1:0-17508 GCF_055413685.1 Bradyrhizobium sp. LeoA1Lang
CCGGTCACCGGGGAGAGCACGAAGGAAGCCGTAACACCATCGCGCAGGGAAAGCCGGAATGCTTCGGTTGAACCTGTGGTCCTACCCCCGTGCTTTTTGTTGCACGGGACCCACGGGTGCAACCAGCGCCCGGCTTTCCCTGCGCCCTCTGCTATCGAGGAGGGTGAAACGAGACGCAAAGCTCGGGCGCAACGCGCCGCGAGAACGCGAACTCACATCCCCTCACACACTCCACCGTCATGCCCCGCGAAGGCGGGGCATCCAGTATCCGGCGGCCTCTCGGCTCAAGCACGGCTGCCTCTGGAATACTGGATCGTCCGCCGGAGCCTGTCATCGGGCGGCGCTTTGCGCCGACCCGGTGGCGGACGATGACAGCGGATGAGCTGTTTGACATTTGAATCAGAACTCACCCCGCGTCGTCCCGGGCTTGCCCCATGACCCATAGCCACAGGCCTTTGTTGTGTCCCCCGCTACAACCGCTTGCTCCTGCCACAACACCTCCCTGTGGTTATGGCTCCCCCGCCTTCGCGGAGACGACACTGAGAATGATGTGAGCCGCGCTACTGACTTCTTTTGCGGCTTCCACTCCGCGCGGACGTCATTCGATCGCTGTTGCATATTTGCGACGGTCGAGACAATTCGAGACTGTCTAAGCAGTGCTGACAAAAAGTTGAGCAGCCAAGTTTCGACTGTGTACGATTACGCGTGGTGATCGTGCAGCGTCGCAAGGCGCTGCGCTCAAACGCCGCAGAAAACCAATAGAAATAGGCAAAAGCGGAAAATGCGCGCCACGCGCGGAGGTTGCTTGGGCGTTTGCGCCTCGCCGCTGGCCACTCCCTAAAACACTGACGTTGCAGTCGTTACGTGCCGAAACTTGCAGCACGCTGTGAAAAAACTTGAGGCTTCTCACTTCAGGGGAACGGCGCAAGTGTCGTTGCGAAGGGCCTCGAACTTTCGCACGTCAACTTGGGGGTACACACGAATATGCTCAGTCTTCGAAACCTGGCAGCCGCGGCACTGTCACTTGCCACACTCGCGCCCGCCGGCTTCGCCAGCGCGGCCGACCTGCCGGTCAAGGCGCCAAAGCCCGCGCCTGATTTGCCGTTCTTCCTGCTGGTCGATAACCGCGTGACCTTCTCCTGGATGCCCAAGGGCACCGATCCCGGCGTGTTCTCCATTCAGCCGAACGGTACGATCAACGGCACGACGGCCAAGCAGGTCTACTCGTTCACCCACTTCGACATCTGGACCTACGGCACCAACTTCTTCACGATCTCGATGTTCAAGTCGGGTCAGAACGATCCGGCTTCGCCGTGCTCCAATGCCGGCGTGCTGATCACTGGCGCGTCAGCCAATTGCGCCGGCGCCACCGAAATCTACGGCCTGTTCCGCTCGACCTTCGGCTTCAATCAGATCTTCAACACCAAGGCCTTCAACGTCGGACCGCTCACCAACGTCTCCTTCGAAGTCGGTATGGACGGCAACAGCGAGAACAACTTCCTCGCCCCGGCCAAGCGACAGGTCGTCGCCGGTCTGCAGTTCGAATTCGCTCTGCCCTATAAAGGCTACTTCAACGTGTCGCCGTTGGCGTCCTGGGAGTTCTCCAACCACAACGCCTTCAACCAGTGCGGACTGTTCGGTCCCGGCATTCCGTATCCGGCTCCCGGCGCCACCTGCCTTTCGGACGGCAATACCAGCTTCAATCCGACCTGGGCGGTCGAAACCAACTACTATATGGACCTCGGCTTCCTGCCGGAATACATGCAGTACTTCTCGATCAGCGGCCGCGCCGCCTGGTACGGCAAGAAGGGTGACCAGAACAATCCGCTGGTTGGCTTCGGCACCGGTCCGTTCAGCACCGGCACCGCAGTTGAGTTCAACAGCGAGCCGATCCGTCTGACCTTCGACGCCAGCAAGGCGGTCTGGGGACCGAAGTACACCCACTTCGTCGATCTCTGGGTTGCCTACCGCTACTGGCAGAACAAGTTCGGCCTCGACCACAACGCAGCGCCTGGCGTCTGCACCCTCACCAACGCGGCCGGAGTGACGTACAGCACCAATAGCTGCACCGAGTCGACGGTCTACGGCGGTATCACCATGAAGTTCTAACCACCTGACCCGTTCTCCAGGTGAACTGGGCGCCGCGATGAACCCGCGGCGCCATTTTTTTCTTAAGAGCGTGGACAAGACGCAGGCGAGGTAGGTTGGCAGTCCTTCGGGCGCTATTTCTGCCAGAGGCCGGCGTGGAGCTTCGCCGCCTCGTCCTCGATCAGCGGCCCCACGACATCGGTCGGTCGCTGTCCGGTGCGGAATACTTCGCGGCAGGGCAGGTCGAGGGTCGGATTTTCCGGATGATTGCCGGTGATCTCGCGCAGGCGATGTTCGCTTAACGCATAGACCAGGCGCCCGATGCCGGCCCAGTAGATCGCGCCCGCGCACATCGCGCAGGGCTCTGCGGACGAATAGAGCGTGGCGTGCTGGAGGACCTCAGGCGCCAGCGTCGTGCAGGCCTTGGTCGCGAGCAGGCGCTCGGCATGCGCGGTGCCGTCACGGGAGGGCATGTAGCCGTTCTCGACTTCCATCAGCACGTTGCGATTCTGGTCGACCAGAACCGAGCCGAAGGGATGATTGCCGTGGGTGACGGAGCGGCGGGCGACCTCGAAGGACCGCCGCAGGAAATGCAGGTCAGCTTCTTCCTGGGTCAGCGCAGAAATATCCGTCATCAATGTCCCGCCATATGCCGCCCGATCTCGGTGAGATCGGCTTCGCTGGCGCGGGCCTCGTGGACGAGCTCACCGTGGAACATCACGACCAGACGGTCGGAAAGTTCGAGCAGTTCGTCAAGGTCTTCGCTGACGAGAAGCACCGCCGCGCCGCGGTTGCGCGCCGCCATGATCTCGGCATGGATCTGCGCCACGGCGGCGAAATCGAGCCCGAAGCAGGGATTGGCAGCAATCAGCACCTCGACCTCGCCGCCGAGCTCGCGCGCCAGCACCGCGCGCTGGACGTTGCCGCCCGAGAGCGCGGAGATAGGCGTATCCGGTGTGCGGGTCTTGATCTTATAGAGGCCGATCTTGCGTTCGGCATTCCTGCGAAAGGCCGCGCCACTCAGCCACCAGCCGCCCTTGGCGAAGGGGGCGCGGTCGAATTCGCGGAAGGCGATGTTGTCGGCCACGCTCATGCCGCCGACGCAGGCGTTCTTGAGCGGCTCCTCGGGCAATAGCGACATCTTGTGCCGGCGCATCTCCTCACGCGTCGCCGAATAGCGCTCGCCGCGGATGCGGACTTCGCCGCTCTCGGCGTCGCGCTGGCCGGCGAGCACTTCCACGAGCTGGCGCTGGCCATTGCCGGAGACGCCGGCGATGCCCACGATCTCGCCGCCGCGGACCGTGAGCGAGACGTTGTGGACGGCCACCGCCCCGGCATCGTCGAGTGCGGTGAGGCTGTTGAGCTCGAGGCGCGCCTCGCCGACTTCGCCGACGCGGGGCGGCTGCACGGTCAATTGCTCGGCGCCGATCATGGTGCGCGCCATGGCATCCGGCGTGAGCTCGGCGACGCGGCCCTGGCCGGCGAGTTTTCCACGCCGCAGGATGGTCACCTCATCGGCAAAGGCCATCACCTCGCGGAACTTGTGCGTGATCATCAGGATGGTCAATTCACCTGATACGACCATCGCGCGCAGCATGCCCAAAACTTCGTCGGCCTCGCCCGGCGTCAGCACCGAGGTCGGCTCGTCCAGGATCAGGAAGCGCCGCTTCAGATAGAGCTGCTTGAGGATCTCGCACTTCTGCCGCTCGCCGGCCGAGATGTCGGAAACCTTGGCGTCCAGCGGCACCTTGAATGGCATCCGCGCGAGGAACGCCTCGAGCTCCTTCTTCTCCTTGCCCCAGTCCACCACAACAGGCACGTCGTCGCGCGCCAGCACGAGATTCTCCGCGACCGTCATCGCAGGGACCAGGGTGAAATGCTGGTAGACCATGCCGAGCCCGAGCGCGTGCGCGTCCTTCGGGTTGCCGATCTTCTGCTCACGCCCGCCGATCAGGATGTCGCCCTGGGTTGCGAGGTAATAGCCCATGATGCACTTCACCAGCGTGCTCTTGCCCGCACCGTTCTCGCCGAGCAGCGCGTGAAACGAGCCGGGACGCACCTTCAATTCGACATTGTCGAGCGCCAGGAAATCGCCAAAGCGCATGGTCATGGCGATGGCATCGACACCGAAGGCGCCGGTGGGGGCGGGCGTCTCGCCGATGATCACGAGATCGCTCCGATCAGGTCGGCGGATTTCGCCACCGCGCCGAACACGCCGCCCTGCATCTTGATCATCTTCAGCGCATGATCGTGATTGCTCTTGTCGGTCGCGCCGCAGCAATCCTCGATCAGCACGCATTCGAAGCCGCGGTCGTTGGCCTCGCGCATCGTGGTATGGACGCAGACGTCGGTGGTGATGCCGGTCAGCACGATGTTCTCAATGCCGCGCAGGCGCAGCATCAGCTCCAGGTCGGTCGCACAGAACGAGCCCTTACCGGGTTTGTCGATGATCGGCTCGCCCGGCAGGGGGGCAAGATCGGGAATGATCTCCCAACCGGGCTCGCCGCGCACCAGGATGCGGCCGCAAGGACCGGGATCGCCGATGCCGGCGCCGATCTGGCGCGAGCGCCAACGCTTGTTGGCGGGAAGATCGGCGAGATCGGTGCGGTGGCCCTCGCGGGTGTGGATGATGTGATAGCCCTGGCTCCGCATCACCGCGAGCAGGCGCTTGATCGGCTCGATCGGCGCCCGCGTCAGCGAGAGGTCGTAGCCCATCTTGTCGACATAGCCGCCGACGCCGCAGAAGTCGATCTGCATGTCGATGATGATGAGCGCGGTGTTTCCCGGGCGGAGATCGCCATTGTAGGGCCAGGCGTAGGGCTCGGACTTGATGGTGCGCTCGGGCATGGACGACCTCGTTGCTGCGCGTGTTATCGGGTGATGGAAAGCTCGGCCGGGGCGCCGGTCAGCGTGCGTTTCGGCGAGCAGGTGATGATCATGATCGCGAGCGTCAGGATGTACGGCGCAGCATTGAACAGGTGATAGCCCGAGGTGACGCCGACCGATTGCAGCGCCGGTCCCAGCGCCGCGGCGCCGCCAAAAGCAAGCGACGCCCACAGGCAGAGCAGGGGATCCCAGCGCGCGAAGATCACGAGCGCAACCGCAGTGATGCCCTGTCCGCTGGAAAGGCCTTCGTTCCAGCTTCCGGGATAGAACAGCGACAGGAACGAGCCGCCGATCCCGGCGAGGAAGCCGCCGACCATGGTGGCGCGCAGCCGGATCAGCAGCACCGAATGGCCCATCGCCCGCGCCGCGTCCGAGCTTTCGCCGGCGGTGCGGATCAGGAGCCCCCAGCGCGTGGTCTTGAACGCCCAATAGAGAATGGGGGCGATTGCGACGCCGATCAGGAACAGCACATTGATGCGGAGTGCGGCGCGGACCTGCGGAATGTCGCTCCACCAGCCGAAATCGATCGCGGGCAGCCGCGGCGCGGTCGGTTCGATCAATGGCTTGCCGAGGAAGAAAGCGAGCCCGATGCCGAACAGCATCAGCGCGATGCCGACCGCGACGTCGTTCACGCGCGGCAATGAGCAGATGCCGGCATGGAGCGCGCCGAGCAGCGCGCCGGTGACGCCGGCGGCAAGCACGCCCAGCCAGGGCGAGCCGGAGAGATAGGAGATGCCGTAGGCGCTCATCGCGCCCATCACCAGCGTGCCCTCGAGGCCGAGATTGATGCGGCCGCTCCGCTCGGTGATGCATTCGCCGAGACTGACGAACAGGAACGGTGTCGAGACACGGATGGCGCCGCCGAGCACGGCGAGCGGGACGGTCCACAGCCCGATCGATGCGTCTGCCATGTCAGGACTTTCCTTTCAGGAAGCCAATGCGTCCGTAGAGCGCGTCGCTGGCCAGCACGAACACGAAGATGATGCCCTGCAGCACCAACACGGACGCGTCGGGCAGTCCGAGCCGTCGCTGCAGGAGGCCGCCACTGGCGCTGATGCCGCCGAGCAGGATCGCGACCGGAATGACCGCGAGCGGATTCTGCCGCGCCAGGAAGGCGACCAGGATGCCGGTGAAGCCATAGCCCGCGGCGAGATTGGCGTTGGTGCGGCCCTGGACGGCGGCGACCTCGATCATGCCGGCAAGGCCCGCGCAGGCGCCGGCGAGAAAGCAGATCGTCATGATCAATTTGCCGACGCCAAGTCCGACGATCTTCGCAGCGCGGATATTGCCGCCGGCGACACGTGCGGCAAAGCCGAAGGTGGTGTGATAGATCAGGATGTAGGAGGCGATCGCGCAGACGAGGCCGAACACCAGGCCCCAATGCACGTCGGTGCCGGGGATGGTGCCGATCATGTTGGCGGCGCCGATCTCCCGCGTCGACGGCTTGTTGAGACTGGAGGGATCGCGCATCACGCCTTCGACGAGATGGTTGAGGATCGCGAGCGCGATATAGACCAGCAGTAGGCTCGAGATCGTCTCGTTGACGCCGCGATACTGACGGAGCGCGCCTGATAGCGTGATCCACAATCCGCCGCCGATCACGCCGGCAATGACCATCGCGATCTGCACCACCAGCGGCGGCGCCCATTGCATGGCGAGCGCCGCGCTGGTCGCGGAGAGCGCGCCGATCAGGAGCGCGCCTTCGCCGCCGATGATGACCATGCCGAGCTGCGCCGGCAGCGCCGTGCACAGCGCGGTCAGGATCAACGGCGCGGCGCGGGTCAGCGTGTTCTGCCAGGAGAACCAGGTGCCGAACGCGCCCTGGTACATGTAGAAATAGAGATCGAGCGGATTCTTGCCGTAGAGCGCGACGAACACGCCGAAGGTCGCGAGCGCGCCGATCAGGGCGGCGCCCGGGATCAGGATGTACTCGATGGCGGCGCCGTAGCGCTGCAGGAAACCGGGATCGGCGGCCGGGGCGACCCCGACCGCCCCGACCGCCCCGACCGCCTCGGCCGAGTCGGCCGTGTCCGTCGTCACGAAGTCGCTCCGATCACGCCTTCGATCAGATAGTCCATCTTCTCGAGCTCAGGATCCTTCTGGGCGCGCTCGATGCCGGACGCGATCACCGTCTTGCCCTTGTTGTCGAGGATCGGTCCCTTGAAGATGGTGTATTCGCCGGCGACGAGCTTTGCCTTCATCTCGTCGGCATGCTTGCGCGCTTCGGCCGAGACCGTTTCGCCATAGGGCGAGCATTTGACGATCTCTTCCTTCAGGCCGCCACGATAGAAGTTCGGGATCGATTCGCCCGACGCGATCATCTTCAGGAATTTCGGATAGAGCGCTTCCCAGTTCCATTCGGCGCCGGTGAGATAGGCCTTCGGCGCGAGCGGGGATTGGTTGACATGGTAACCGCAGACAAAAGCGCCGCGGCGAGCAGCGTTCTCGACCATCGTCTTGGGGCCGTCGACATGGCAGGTCAGCACGTCGACGCCCTGGTCGATCAGGCTGTTGGTGGCCTCGGCTTCCTTGACCGGCATCGACCAGTCGCCGGTGAAAATCACCTGCGTCGTCGCCTTCGGGTTGGCGAGCTTGGCGCCGAGCGTGAAGGCGTTGATGTTGCGCAGCACCTGCGGGATTGGCTTGGCGGCGACGAAGCCGAGCTTGCCGCTCTTGGTCGAATAGCCCGCAACGATACCGGAAATGAACTGCGCCTCGTCGATATAGCCGAAATAGCTGCCGGCGTTCTTCGGGTCCTTCTCGGTCCACAAGCCGCCGCAATGCTCGAAGCGGATCTTCGGATATTTGTTCGCTACCTTGACCATGTGCGGACTGAAGTATCCGAACGAGGTCGGGAACAGCAGCGTGGAGCCGTCGAGATTGATCATGGACTCCATGGTCTTCTCGACAGCATCGGTCTCCGGCACCTTCTCTTCCTCGACCACCTTGATGCCGGGCAGTTTCTTCAGCGCCGCCGCGCCTTGCGCGTGGGCCTGGTTGTAGCCGTAGTCGTCACGCGATCCGACATAGATGAAGCCGATGGTGGTCTCGGCCGCCTGCGCCGTGCGCGCGCCGATCGTGCCGCTGAGCGCCAGCGCGGCGCCGCCTTGCAATAAATGCCGTCGTGAAATCCTGCTGAAATCCATTGCCTGCTCCCCTGGGGCGGTCCGGCCGCCGGTCGTTGCGCATCCGCGCCAACGGCGGAGCTCGGGCGGGATGTCGCAAGCTTCGTGCCAGAGCCTATCTGGCGGGCATGAAATACCAATTTATTGAAATAGCTTGGGTATTATTCGATTCCGTATTCCGCTCAAACTTTGAGCGATGCTGCGTCAGCCTAATTATTGAGCGTTACCAGACAATTGTATGCAAGGCCGCTGAGCACTATTTGGGGCGTTGATCGTGCGCCAAGGGGCTGGCATTGAACTTGTATCGATCCCGACGCGGGCATCGAAGCGGCGCTTCACTGGAAAAGCATGAGCAAGAAAGACGCGGCGGGAGCCGGGACCAGACCATCTTTGCTTGGCGAGGAGATCGTTGCCCGCATCGACCAGCTTGCGGCGATATCGGAGACGCCTGAGCATTTGGCGCGAATCTATCTGACGCCCGAGCACCGCAAGGCGGCTGATCTCCTTCTGTCCTGGATGCGCGAGGCCGGGATGAGCGCGCATCTCGACGCGATCGGCAATGTCTGCGGCCGTTACGAGGGCGAGAGGCCCGGCCTGCCGTGCCTGATGCTGGGCTCGCATTACGACACGGTGCGCGACGCCGGCAAATGGGACGGACCGCTCGGCCTCATCACCGCGATCTCCTGCGTCGCCGATCTCAACCGGCGCGGCTGCCGATTGCCGTTCGCGATCGAGGTGACCGGCTTTGCCGACGAGGAAGGCGTGCGCTTTGCTTCGACGCTGCTCGGCAGCCGTGCGGTCGCCGGCACGTTCGACGAAAGCGTGCTGAGCGCGCGCGACCATGCCGGCATTTCCATGCGCGAGGCGATGATCGCCTTCGGGCTCGACCCCGATCATATCGGCGCCGCCGCGCGCGCCCGCCGCGAACTGCTCGCCTATGTCGAACTGCATATCGAGCAGGGGCCGGTGCTGGAAGAAAAAGACCTGCCCGTCGGCGTGGTGACCGCGATCGCCGGCGCCACGCGGCTTGCGGCAAAGCTCACGGGCATGGCCGGCCATGCCGGCACCGTGCCGATGGCGCTCAGGCGCGACGCGTTAGCGGGCGCTGCCGAGTGCATCACGGCGATCGAGGGTTTCTGCAAGAGCGACGGTGGCGGTCTCGTCGGCACTGTCGGCTATATCGATGCCAGGCCCGGCGCCACCAACGTGATCCCGGGATTCGTCTCCTTCACCATCGACATCCGCGCGCCCACGGATATGCATCGCAAGCGCGCGGTCGCCGATATCGTTCGTCAAATCGAGACCATCGCGAAACGCCGCTCGCTCGCGCTGCAACTCGACGTCACCCATGAGAACCGCACCGTGCCCTGCGCGTCCTGGCTGAAAGCGCAGGTGGCGGAGGCGGTGGCCGGCGAGGGATATTCCGTGTTCGAGCTGCCGAGCGGGGCGGGGCATGACGGCATGGCGATGATTGATGTCGCCGACGTCGCTATGCTCTTCGTCCGCTGCCGCGGCGGCATCAGCCATCACCCCGACGAGCATGTGGACCTCGCCGACGCCGACGCCGGCGCGCGGGTTTTGCTGCGGCTGCTCGAGAATTTTCGTGGCCCGTAGGGTGGGCAAAGCGAAGCGTGCCCACCATCTCTTGCACCGCTCGTGAATGGTGGGCACGCTTCGCTTTGCCCACCCTACAAATCACTCCGCCGCTTTCGCGGTCTTGCCGAACATGCGCGTCGGTGCAGGGAAGCCGCAGGAGGTGCCGTCGGTGATCTTGACCTGGTCTTCCCACGGCAATCGGAAGTGACCTGAGACCATGTCCTGCATGAAGGTGTAGGGACAATCCATCGCGCCACCCTTCACTGCGACATAGCCGCGGTGCCAGAGCTGGTAGATGTTGTTTTCGACACCCCAGTTGATCCGCGCCTCGCGCACCAGATCGGGCCGTACCTCGGCGGTGATGATCTCATCCGCACGCCCGGTCGTGCCATGCGCGATGATGGTACCGTCGAAATTGACGATCATGCCTTCGCCCATGGAATCGAACGAGCCGTCGGAGCCGCACATGCAGACATTGGCTGTTACCATCAGATTCTGGAACGCGTTCGCCTGATTTGTAAAACGCCAGCTCTCGCGGATCGGAGCGGTGTAGCCGGCGGTGCGGATCATGATCTCCGCGCCCTTGTAGGCGCATTCGCGCGCCATCTCCGGGAACATGCCGTCATGGCAGATGATCAACGCGATCTTGGCGCCCTTCGGTCCCTCGATCACGGGAATGCCGATGTCGCCGGGCTCCCACGGCTCGACCGGAATCCAGGGATGGAATTTGCGATAGTAGAGCTTGATCTCGCCGTGGTCGTCGATAATCAGGCCTGAATTGTAAGGGTTGCCGTCGGGGTTGTACTCCATGATGGAGAAGCAACCCCAGATCTTGTTGTCGATGCAGGCCTGCTTGAACGCCGCAACCTCCGGCCCGTCGAGCCGGCACATGATCTCGGGATTGGTGTCCATCGACAGGCCGTGCAGCGAATATTCGGGAAAAACGACGAGATCCATCGTGGACAGATTGCGCCGCGCCTTGCCGACCATCCAGACGATCTTCTCGGTCTGCTTCGCCAGATCCGCCTTGGTCACCACAACGGGCAATTGCAGTTGAACGAGCCCGATCACGACGCCATTGGGCGATTTGTTGAGGCCGCCAAGTCCGTTCATGTCGAACTCCCTGTTCAGTTCTGAGCGTTTCTGGGATCAAGAGAAGCAAATCCGATTTTTGCTTGCATCGAAAGACTATTTTTCAGGCGCCGCCATCGCCTCGAATTCGTCGAGCGTCGGCGTCAGCATTTCGAAGCGGTCGCGGATGGTGGCGCAGGTGTTGCCGCCAAGACGTGCGATCGCATCGAGCCTGGCCGGATCGATGTGCAGCCGCTCGGCATCGACCACGTCGCGCCGATAATGCGCGAACACGATCTCGCCGAGGATGATCTGGCGAGACTTTCCCAGTTCCAGCGTGACATGGCGGCGGCATTCGAAGGCGGCGGGAGCCTCCTTGATCCAGGGCGAGGCCACTTCGGTTCCGGGCATCGCCGTCAGGCCCGCGGCGGCAAGTTCGTCGCGGCTGGCGGCAAACGGCACCGCGCAGACATGCATCGCTTCCGCAATCGCGTGCGATACGATGTTGACGGTGAAGACCTCGGTCAGGCGGATGTTGAGCGCGGTGTCCTTGAACGACATGTCGGGATGGTTCTCCACCCCGAGCGCGAGGATCGGCGGGTCGGCGGAGAGGCAGTTGAAGAAGCTGAACGGGGCGGCATTGATGCGCCCCGTCGGATCGACCGTCGTCACCAGCGCGATCGGCCGCGGCACCACGGTGCCGATCATCAATTTGTAGCGCTCGCGCGCCGACAGCCTGCGGAAGTCGAAGGTGACCTCGTCTTGAGTTGGTTTCTGGGCAGGGATCGCGTCCATCGCTCAGGCCTCGATCGCCGGTGCGCCGGCATGGGCTTGCAGAAAGCGCTCCTCCCACCAGGAGAACAGGATGTCGCGCAGCGCCGCCGCATCGTCGTCACCGTAGATGTCGGTGAGTTTGACCGCATTGAACATCGCCGTTTCCGCCGCCGTCAGCACGACCGGCAGTTCGGTAAGCACGATCGGCGTGTTCGGAAACTCCGGCCTGTAGTCGGGGTCCCGCCGCAAGGCGCGGTCGCTCTTGATGACCGGGTTCTTGAAATCCTTCGGCGTCCGCTGGCTGGCAAGCACCGGCGTCGTCGGCACGCTGGCGAGATCGGCCTCTGTCGCCTCGAACACCGTGAGCTTCAGCGGCTTCAGCGCAAAGTTGCTGGTCTTCATCACGTCGGCGCCGCAGACATTGGGGATCGCCAGCACGTCCATCAACGCCAGCAGGTCGACATAATCGCCGGGCTTGGTGGTCTGACGGGTCATGTAGGCATGGCCGTCGGCGTCGACGCCGGTGCACATGAACAGATTGAAGGAATCGTGGACGTCGTCAGGCGTCAGCCCGTATTCGCGCTGCGCCTCCGCCTGGATGTCGTGGCAATTGGTGTGCACGGAAAAGCCGTAGGCCGCTTCATAGACATAGGCGCTGCAGCGCGGGAATAGCACGTCGTTGCGGCCGACGGTATCTTCGAGAATGTAGAGCATCGCACGCTCGCGCGGGGGCGCCGACCACATGAAGGTGCCCTTGGTCGGATGAAAGCCGTGCACGGTGCGGGTGCGGCCGCAATGCATGAACTCCTTGTAGTCATGCAGGTTGAAGCAGTTGAAGTCGGCGCACTGGCCGCCTTCGACCTGCTCGATGCGCAGGACCTGTCCCTTCAACAATTCGATTGCCTTGCCGGTCCCCGGCTCGAGGATCCATTCCGATGTGATCTTGCGCGTGGTCATCGCGAGCTTCCTGCGTGGTCGGTCTTTCTGCCGGCGGCGTATTCGCGCAATGCGAGACGGACCAACGCCGCACGATCGGGGGCCACACCCTGCGCGATGGTGCGGTCCATCAGTTCAAGCTGTTGCTGGTTCAATCGCAGTTTGACGACCGTTTCGTCCATGGGTATTTCCTCTGCAGCGATACGAGGGAGCAAGATTCTGTATACAAAGCTGCGCGCCTCGGGATATCGAGCTGCAGTTATCCTGCGTTTTGTCGTCCATTCGAAGCGTAAACTTTGAGCGATGTGCTGCCGCTTATTCGCGCGCTTCGTCCAAAATTGCCTCATCCCGTGTACGAAACCTCGAATTATCGTATGCGCAATCGCGGACGCATTTTCGTCCGACGGCGCATGCGGATTTCGGATGAGCAAGAAATCGACCCGGGTTGATGTTGCCTGCCAGGCGCTGCGCCAGGCGATCATCGAGCAGGCGTTGCCGCCGGGCACGAAGCTGCCGGAGGACGAACTCGGCGCCCAGTTTCGCATGAGCCGCACGCTGGTGCGCGCGGCGCTAGCGCAACTTCAATCGGAAGGCCTGGTCGATGCGCCGCCGCGCCGCACCGCCACCACGGCCAAACCCACTCTGGAAGAGGCGAGGGAGGTCTTCGAGGTCCGCCGCACGATCGAGCGCGAAGTGGTGCGGCTGGTGATCGCGCGCTGGCGGCCGGAATTCGGCGCCGAGCTCGAGGGGCATGTCCGCAAGGAAGAAGCTGCGCGCAAGGCTGGCGAAGCGAGAGTCTCCATCCGTCTGGCGGGCGAATTCCATGTCAAGCTTGGCGAGCTCGCGGGCAACAATCTGCTCCGCCGCTATCTCGGCGAAGTAGTGTCGCGCTGCTCGCTGATCCTGGCGCTCTACGGCCGGCCGCATTCCGCAGACTGCGCCGTCAACGAACACCGCGAGATTGTGGCCGCGCTGCGCAGCCGCAATGCCGAGGCCGCGATCGAGCTGATGGACCATCACCTCGGTGCGGTCGAGCACCGGGCGCTGCTCGATCAGGATCGCGAAGCGCAATTCGATCTCGGCGCGGTGCTGTCCCGCTACACGGAGACGACGGACACCGGCAACGGATCAAAGATCGCGCGGCTGCCGCGGCGGAAGACACGGGCCGCGAAATGAGCGGGGACAGGATTTCATCACCAGTGTCACCCAAGCCGCGCCAAAGGTTCGGCGATCAAGGAGAGTATCAATGACCACGCCTCCGCTTTCCCGCCGAACCTTTCTCGCTGGAGCCGCCGCAAGTCCCTTCGTTCTTTCCGCCCTCGGCCAGCCGGCGCACGCCGCCGATCTCATGGTGGGCATCATCTATGTCGGCTCTCGCCAGGACTATGGCTGGAACCAGGCCCATGCCGTCGCCGCCAAGGCGCTCAAGGATGTGCCGGGCGTGAAGGTCGTCGAAGAAGAGAACGTGCCGGAGACCGTGGCGGTTGCAAAAACCATGGAGTCGATGATCAACATCGACGGTGCGACGCTGCTGTTTCCGACCTCCTTTGGCTACTTCAACCCGTTCATGGTCGATGCGGCGAAGAAATATCCCAAGGTCGAATTCCGCCATCCGACCTCGCTCTGGCAGGCCGACAAGCATCCGGCCAACGCGGGCGGCTATTTCTGCTATCTGGACCAGGGCCATTATGTGAACGGCATTGCCGCGGGCCTATCCACCAAAGCGAACAAGATCGGCTATATCGCTGCTAAGCCGATCCCGCTGGTGTTGCGCAACGTCAATTCGTTCATGCTCGGCGCGCGCAAAGTTAATCCAAACGTCACGGTGCAGCTCATCATCACCGGCGATTGGGCCCTGCCGGTGCGCGAGGCGGAAGCCGCGAACGCGCTGGTCGATGCCGGCTGCGATATCATCGCCTGTCACATCGACAGCCCGAAGGTGGTGATCGAGACCGCCGAGAAGCGCGGCGTGAAGAGCTGCGGCCATAACGCCAACCAGGCGGATCTCGCGCCCAAGGGCTTCATCACAGGCGCGGAGCTGAAGTGGGAGACGGTCTACAAGGGGTTTGCCGGCATGATCGCCAAGGGCGAGAAGCTGCCAAACATGGTGATCGGCGGCTACGACAAGGACATGGTGGTGAGCTCGCCGTTCGGCGCCGGCTGCAGCGAAGCCGGCCGCAATGCCGCCACCGCCGCGATCGCCGAGTTGAAGGCGGGCAAGCCGATCTTCATCGCTGGAGTGAAGAGCAATACCGGCAAGGTCATCACCTCCAAGGACACCGGGCTCTATGATCCCGCGTTGGAGACGACCGACTATCTGGTCGAGGGTGTGGTCGGTACCGTTTGAGGTCTCTGGGGCCCCGGTGCTGGCTCGATGGCATCGGCGGCGAGTTCGGGGCTATTTGGACGGGCGGGGACGAAAATTCCTCCCCGTGAGCACATGGGAGAACGTGCTTCCAAGTCGCTGCCGCAAAAGACATTTCGCTACCATTGCTTCCTGGCCGCAATTGACGACATTTAAGGACGGTTTCAATGGAAGCGGCCATGAGCAATCCCGGATTTGATGCGTTTGGCGAGCCGATGACGGCCGAGAGCGTTCGCGCCCCTGGGCGTGCGTCCTCGTGGCTGCTGCGCGCCGGCACCGGCGCGTTCTGGCTGCTCGTCGCTGGCATCGTGATCGCCCGCGCCGCCTATTTTGAGGCCGGCGTCTTCAATTTCGACCGCGCCGTTGCCTGGGCGCAGGGCCTGTTCGCAGCCCTCTGACGTTCCATCCTGCACTCTCATTATAGATAGGGTTCCAGCCGAAATCGCCTGGCTTGCGGGCCATTGGCCCGCTTGAATCGGACGTGCGCCTCAGGCTCCAGAACATAACTTCTCGTTACTGGGGAAATCGGAGAATATATTAGCCAAAACATCACGGTAGGCGCATAAATTATTCCCGATAGGGAGTGCCACCGTGGCGGACAATATCAATAGCATCAAGGAAACAGCGCGGCGCCCGAGTGCCATCGCCCGCACCGTTAGCCTTTTTCCTGGCATCCTGCTGTGCGGCGCGATCACGCTCGTCGCGGTCGGCGTCCAGCATCTGGAGGAACGGGCCTTCGACCATCCCTATGTGGAAGCCCTGGTGATCGCGATCCTCCTGGGAATGGCGATCCGTACCGCCTGGAATCCATCCGAGCGATGGCGCTCCGGGATCGCCTTCAGCGCCAAGCAACTGCTCGAAGTCGCGGTCGTGCTGCTGGGGGCCTCGATCAGCTTCGCCGCGATTGCGGCGTCCGGCCTGGCGCTGATCGGCGCGATCGCGGGAACGGTTGCGATCATGCTGGCGCTTAGTTTTGGGGTCAGCCGCATGCTCGGCCTGCCGCCCAAGCTGTCGATCCTGATCGCCTGCGGTAATTCCATCTGCGGGAATTCGGCCATCGCGGCCGTTGCCCCCGTGATCGACGCCCACAGCGACGACATCGCCTCGTCGATCTCATTTACCGCCATTCTCGGCGTGCTGATGGTGCTGGGATTGCCCTTGCTGATCCCGCTCCTGGGATTGACGGCGACGCAATACGGCATCCTGGCCGGACTTACGGTCTATGCCGTTCCCCAGGTGCTTGCGGCGACCGTGCCTGCCGGCATCGTCAGCACGCAGATCGGGACGCTCGTGAAACTGGTGCGCGTGCTGATGCTGGGACCGATCGTGATCGGCCTCTCTTTGTTCGTCGCCAGCCGCCGCAAGCACGAGAAGGCGGCAGCGATCAGTCCGTTCAAATTGGTGCCCTGGTTCATCATCGGCTTTCTGGTCCTTGCCGCGCTGCGATCGTTCGAGCTCGTTCCGGATGCGGTGGTCCCCCTGGTGACGAAGACGGCGGTTTTGCTCACCGTGCTGTCGATGGCGGCCCTTGGGCTTGGCGTTGATATCCGCGTCATCGCCACCGTGGGAGGACGCGTGACAGCCGCGGTCACGCTCTCGCTATTGGTGCTGCTCGCCATCAGCATAGGGGTCGTCCATCTCTTCAGATGAGAGCGTCCGGCAGCGCACGATCTCGAATTGTACACAATGGCACGGCGTTTGCTTAACCCCTGATCAAGAATTCTCTTGTTTGGGGTGAGCACGTCATGGCGAACTCAAGCGATCCATTGGGGAAGATCGTCGCGGAGCCGGAGCCGATCGAGCTCGACTGGACCAAGACCGCGCTCGTCATCATCGACATGCAGCGCGATTTCATGGAGCCCGGCGGCTTCGGCGAAACGCTCGGCAATGACGTCAGCCAGCTTGCGCGCGCCGTGAAGCCGATCGGCGCGGTGCTGTCGGCGGCGCGCGGCACCGGCATGCTGGTCATCCATACCCGCGAAGGACATCTGCCCGATCTTTCCGACGCGCCGCCCGCCAAGGTCGAACGCGGCGCGCCATCATTGCGTATCGGCGATCCCGGTCCGATGGGCCGCATCCTCATCCGCGGCGAGGCCGGCCACGACATCATCCCCGAGCTCTATCCGCTCGACAGCGAGATCGTGATCGACAAGCCCGGCAAGGGCGCGTTCTACGCCACCGAGATGGACGATGTGCTGCAGAAATACGGCATCGAGAATCTTCTGGTGTGCGGCGTCACCACGGAAGTCTGCGTCAACACGACCGTGCGCGAGGCCAATGACCGCGGCTATCGCTGCGTCGTCATTTCCGACGGCTGCGCATCGTACTTTCCCGAATTTCACGAGATGGGCCTGAAGATGATCAAGGCCCAGGGCGGCATCTTCGGCTGGGTCGCCAGCTCAGCGGCAGTATTGGAGGCGATAAAGATTTCGAAGACATTGGCTGGCTGACCCTCATGGTGAGGAGGCGCGCAGCGCCGTCTCGAAGGATGAGGCCCCCGTCTGTGGCCTCATCCATCGAGACGCGCTTCGCGCTCCTCAGGATGAGCGACTATCTGGATTGTCAAGTTGCATTGGCGTAAGCGGCACGCGCCTCGCGTGCTTTGGCGTTGAGGCGGACCAGGAGCTTACGGGCGAGCGCAATGCGAATGACCATTTTTTCCTTTCC
>NZ_JBVAPG010000163.1:0-17160 GCF_055413685.1 Bradyrhizobium sp. LeoA1Lang
GTAAGCTCCTGGTCCGCCTCAACGCCAAAGCACGCGAGGCGCGTGCCGCTTACGCCAATGCAACTTGACAATCCAGATAGTCGCTCATCCGGCGCTTCGCGCCACCTTCTCCCACAAGGGGAGAAGGCAAGAAGTCGTGCACGCTTCATTGCATTAGACCATTACATCGCAACGCAGCGACGTTTTCGCGCGTGTTCCCGCTTGCCAAACGCCCGCGACGGGCGGAGCATTGACGATTGCCGACCCAATCAAGGGCCGAGCTCCAAACGAGGAGACGGCAATGGGACAAGACGTCAGAAGTCCCCGAGGTCCACGGTGCATTGCACTGGTGGGCCCTTTCCAGAGCGGTAAGACCACACTTCTCGAAGCGATCTTGGCGCGGACCGGTGCGATCCGGACAGCCGGCAGTGTCGATGCCGGAAGTTCCGTTGGCGACGCCAGTGCCGAAGCGCGCAATCACAAGATGAGCGTCGGGCTTACCGCCGCCACCACGACCTTCATGGGCGACAGCTACACATTTCTCGATTGTCCCGGCTCGGTCGAATTCGCGCACGATATGCGCATGGCGCTTCCCGCGGTCGATGCCGCGGTCGTGGTCTGCGAGGCCGACGAGAAGAAGCTGCCGCAATTGCAGCTCATCCTGCGCGAATTGGAAGAGCTGGCCATTCCCGGTTTCCTGTTCCTGAACAAGATCGATCGCGCCAACAAGCGCGTCCGCGAGACGCTCGCCACGCTGCAGCCGGCCTCGCGCGTGCCGCTGGTGCTCAGGCAAATTCCGATCTGGAACGGCGACCTGATTGAGGGTTTCGTCGATCTGGCTCTGGAGCGCGCCTTCGTCTATCGCGAGCACAAGCCGTCGGAGGTGGTCGCGCTCGAACGCGGCGATCTCGATCGCGAGAAGGAAGCGCGCTTCTCGATGCTGGAGAAACTCGCTGACCATGACGACGCGCTGATGGAGCAGTTGCTCGAGGACATCCAGCCGCCGCGCGACGCCGTGTTCGACGATCTCGCCCGCGAACTGCGCGAAGGCGTGATCTGTCCGGTGCTGCTCGGCTCGGCGCTGCGCGAGAACGGCGTGCTGCGCCTGATGAAGGCGCTGCGCCATGAATCGCCCGGCATCGCCGAAACCGCCAAGCGCCTTGGCGCCCCCGAAACGAAGGATGCGCTCGCCTATGTGTTCAAGACCGTGCATTTGCAGCACGGCGGCAAACTGTCGCTGGCTCGGCTGCTCGCCGGCCGTCTGGACGATGGCGCGACGCTGATCTCCTCGTCCGGCGAGACCGGCCGCGTTTCCGGTATCCTCGCCGCAGGCGGCGCGTTCGACACCAAGCGTGCCGCCGCGGAAGCCGGTGATACGGTTGCGCTCGGCAAGCTCGATGCGATCAAGACCGGCGACACAATGGCGAGCGGCAAGACCGCGCCGCCGTCGCTGGTGAAGGTCGAGCCGACGTCGCCGGTACTGGCGATGTCGGTCGCGGCCACCGACCGCAAGGACGACGTCAAGCTCGGGCAGGCGCTGTTGCGGCTGAACGAGGAGGATCCGTCGCTGACCCAGATCCAGAACCAGCGCACGCACGATACCGTGCTGTGGGGGCAGGGCGAGATGCACCTGCGCGTCGCGGTGGAACGGCTGCGTGATCGCTTCGGCGTCAACGTCAAATCGCACCCACCTGCGATCGGGTATCAGGAGACCATCCGGAAACCGATCACCCAACGCGGGCGGCACAAGAAGCAGTCCGGCGGCCACGGCCAGTTCGGCGACGTGGTGCTGGAACTAAAGCCCTTGCCACGCGGCTCCGGCTTCACCTTCGACGAGACCGTGGTCGGCGGCGCGGTGCCGCGGAACTATATCGGCGCGGTGGAGGAGGGCGTGGTCGACGGCCTGCTCAAGGGTCCGCTCGGCTTTCCCGTGGTCGATGTCCATGTGCGCCTGACCGATGGTTCCTACCACAGCGTCGACTCCTCCGATCTCGCGTTCCGCACTGCAGCGCGGATTGGCGTCAGCGAGGCGCTGCCGAACTGTCATCCGGTGCTGTTGGAACCGATCCACATGGTCGAAATCGTCTGCCCCACCGACGCCACCGCCAAGATCAACGCCATCCTGTCGGCGCGGCGGGGCCAGATCCTCGGTTTCGACACCCGCGAGGGCTGGGCCGGCTGGGACTGCGTCCGCGCCACCATGCCGGAAGCCGAAATCGGCGACCTGATCGTGGAACTCCGCTCGGCCACCGCCGGCGCCGGCAGCTTCACCCGGCAGTTCGATCACATGGCTGAAGTGACCGGCCGGACAGCCGATCAAATTATTGCGGCGCATCGCGTGGCGGCATAAGTGTTGCTAGGATCATGGCCCCGGATCGAGGGTCATGATCCCCGCATCGCCATGGAAGTTGTCGATCTCTCCTTGAAAATGCGGCGGCTGACGCAATGGCTGGACGGCCGTTGTCAGCCTTACCGGCTTGTGCGCCGGCAGTTCGACGGTCCGCCGTTCGGTCACTGCTACGTGACCATCGATCCCGAACGTCAGGCGCCGTTTCCATCCGCCAATCTCAATCGCGTCTATCTCTGCGGCGCTGATCCCGCCATGACGGATGATGCGGTCGCGCGCTTCATCGATCTGTTCACGGCTGAGGGTGTGAAGCGCTTCTTTGTCTGGCTGAGCCCTGGTCCCGACATGGACCTGATGCGGGCGCGGCTCGAGGCGGGTGGCCTGTCGCGCGCACGCCGCACCGGATATCCAACCTTGTGGCGCACGGCCTATTCGCCGCTTCATTTCACAACCGATCTTGGCATCCGCGAGGTGACCACTGACGAGATCGATGCGGCGCGCGATCAGCTCGGCGACACGCTATGGCCGGAATATGCGCGCTCGGCCGGCCGCAGGGGCTTCGTGCACTACATGGCGTTCGACGGCGATCAGCCGGTGGCGATCGCCGCGCTCTGCCTGTTCGAGGACATCGGCTATCTCCTGGCCGCGACCACCGCCGAAAGCCATCGCAAGCGCGGCGCGCAGCAGGCGCTCATCGCAAAGCGGGTCGAACGCGCCGAGCAGATGGGCTGCACAGTGCAGGTCTCCGAGACCATGTACATGCTGGAACATTCGTACCGCAATCTGCGGCGCGCCGGTTTCACGGAAGCCTACGAGAAAGAGGTCTACGAGTGGACGGCGTGACGCATGCTTGACTCGCGCCGTAACATGACGTTGGCCTGCGCGCTGAGCGCGCTCGCCGGTTATCTCGACGGCATCGGCTATCTGCATCTCGGCGGCCTGTTCGTCTCCTTCATGAGCGGCAATTCGACGCGTCTCGGCGTCAACTTGACCGAGGCGAACTGGTTCGCGGCGGCGCAAACCATTGGCATCATCGTGACCTTCGTGTTCGGGGCCGCGGCGGGCAGCTTGATCGCGCTTGGTCGCGGCGGCCGTCGCCAGACCTGGCTATTGCTGACGGAAAGCCTGCTGCTCATCGGCGCTGCGCTGGCCTATGCGTTCGGCTGGCCTATTGTCGCGGTCGCGGCGATCGTGGTCGCGATGGGACTGGAGAACGCCGTGTTTGAGGTTGGCGGCGGCTCGGCACTTGGCCTCACCTATGTCACGGGCGCGCTGGTCAAGGCGGGCCAGCTCCTCGGGGCGGCGCTGAGGGGCGGCGCACGCTGGGACTGGCTGCCGAACCTCTTTTTATGGGCGGCGCTGGTCCTGGGTTCGACCGTCGGCGCGTTCGCTTATCTCCACCTCAATCTTTCCGCGGTCTGGTTCGCCGCAGGCGCCGCCGTCGTACTCACCGCGATCGTCGCAGTGCGGGATAAGTGAATGTTGACAGTCCGCATCGCTTGTCCGATTGGACTGAAATGACCGCACCGACCAAAGCCCGCGCCGCATGCCTGATCGGATGGCCGGCCGCGCATTCGCGCTCGCCGCTGATTCATCACTATTGGCTGAGGAAGCTCGGCATCGAGGGCGGCTACAACATCGAGGCGATCCCGCCGGAGGGCTTTGCCGAGTTCGTGTTGCATCTGTCGACGCATGGCTTCGTCGGCGCCAATGTCACGATCCCGCACAAGGAGCGCGCGCTGGCGCTGTCGGTGCCTGACGAGCGCGCCCGCGCGGTCGGCGCCGCCAATACGCTGTGGTACGAAGGCGGCGAGCTGCGCTCGACCAACACCGACGTCGAAGGTTTCATCAACAATCTCGACGCCTCCGCGCCCGGCTGGGGCCAGGCGACCGAGGCGCTGGTGCTGGGCGCCGGCGGCTCGGCGCGCGCCGTGGTGTTCGGATTGCTCGATCGCGGCATGCAGCGCATTCACCTCGTCAACCGCAGCATCGAACGTGCCCGCGCGCTTGCCGATCAGTTCGGTTCTCGCGTCGAGCCGGCTGGCTGGGACGCGTTTGCCGATCTGTTGCCGCGCGTGAGGCTGTTGGTGAACACCACCTCACTCGGCATGCACGGCCAGCCGGCGCTCGACCTCGACGTCGGCTTGTTGCCGCCAAATGCCGTCGTCGCCGACCTTGTCTATGTTCCACTGAAGACGCCGCTGCTTGCAGCCGCCGAGGCGCGCGGATTGAAGACGGCCGACGGGCTCGGCATGCTCCTGCACCAGGCGGTGCGCGGCTTCGAACTGTGGTTCGGCCAGCGCCCGCAAGTGACGGCGGAACTGCGCGCGCTGGTCGAGGACGATCTCACAAAGGCTTGAGTGCGCGAAATATCGCCGCGACAGCGGGGTCTCTGCAGAGGTGATCCACCCGGAGCTCTCGCTATGCCTCCCTACCGTTCCACGCTCGCCCGCCCGCTATTTGCCGTCGCCATGGTTGCGGCATCAACCCTCTATGCGATCGCGCAGCAGCCGCCTGTGTCCTCGCGGGTGCGCGGGACCATCGAAAGCGTCGTCGGCGACACGATCGAGGTCAAGTCGCGCAGCGGTGAGGACGTCAAGCTGCATATGACGGGCGATGCGCGCGTTGCCGGCATCGTCAAGATCGCGCTATCCGACATCAAGGTCGGTTCCTTCATCGGCGCTACGACCGTGCCGGGTTCCGACGGCACGCCGAAAGCGGTGGAAGTCCACGTCTTCCCGGAAGACATGCGCGGCACCGGCGAGGGCTCGCGGCCCTGGGACACACGTCCCAACAGCAGCATGACCAATGCGACGGTCGCCGAATCCGTGGTCAGCAATGATGGCCACACGCTGCTCGTCAAATACAAGGGCGGCGAGAAGAAGGTGATGGTCTCGCCTGACACACCTGTCGTGACCTACGTCCCCGGCGACAAGTCCGAGCTCAAGGCAGGCGCCAAGATCATCGCATTTACGAAAAAGTCGCCCGATGGCTCGCTCGAGACCAACCGTATCAGCGTCGGCCGCGACGGCATCACGCCGCCGATGTGACGCGTTTATTGTGCGCAACTCCTCCACGAACCCGTAGCCCGGGTGGAGCGAACGCGTAACCCGGGGCATCTGCATCGGCATCGCGAGCGGTCCCGGGTTACGCTGGCGCTTCACCCGGGCTACGGGGAATCCTTCCACGTGTCGTCCCGGGTCAAGCCCGGGACGACAGCTACCGAGGTGCAGCGACGACCTAAACCGCCAGCACCTTGTCGTCGATCTCTGCGATCGTGTTGACGCCGCACAGGCCCATGGTCGTCAGCAGTTCCTTCGCCAGCACGTTGATCGCCTCGGTGACGCCGGCCTGTCCGCCGGCGCCGAGACCGTAGGCATAGGCCCGGCCGATCATGCAGGACTTTGCGCCGAGCGCGAGCGCACGCATCACGTCCATGCCAGTGCGGATGCCGCCGTCGAACATGACTTCAACCTGCGAGCCAACGGCGTCCACGATCTCCGGCAGCACCTCGATCGAGGAGGGGGCGCCGTCGAGCTGGCGGCCGCCATGGTTGGAGACCACGATCGCCTGCGCGCCGGTCTTGGCCGCGATCTCCGCGTCCTCGACGTCGAGGATGCCCTTGAGGATCAGCTTGCCTGGCCAGATGCTGCGGATCCAGTCGATGTCTTTCCAGTTCAGCGAAGTGTCGAACTGCGAATTGATCCAGGTCGAGAGCGAGGTGATGTCCTGGTCGATCTTGAGATGGCCCGCCAGATTGCCGAAGGTGCGGCGCTTGCCGCGCAGCACGCCGGAGACCCAGGCCGGCTTGGTGGCGAAATCGATCAGTTTCGACAGCGACCATTCCGGCGGCACTGTCATCCCGTTCTTGATGTCCTGGTGCCGCTGGCCGATCACCTGCAGGTCGACGGTCAGGACCAGCGCGCTGCACCTGGCGGCGATCGCGCGCTCGATCAGCGCCTTGATGAAGCCGCGGTCCTTCATGACGTAGAGCTGGAACCAGAACGGCTTGTCGACGGCGGCCGCAATGTCCTCGATCGAGCAGATCGACATCGTGCTCTGGGTGAACGGAATCCCGGCGGCCTGTGCGGCGCGGCAAGCATAGATCTCGCCGTCGCCATGCTGCATGCCGAGCAGGCCGACGGGGGCGAGGATCAGCGGCATCGCGGCCGGCTCGCCCAGGATCGTGGTCCTGAGGTCGCGCTTGGAGACGTCAACCAGGATGCGCTGGCGGAATTTGATCTGCTGAAGATCCTCGCTGTTGGCGCGCAGCGTGTCCTCGGTATAGGAGCCGCGGTCGGCATAGTCGAAAAATGCCTTCGGCACGCGGCGCTTGTGTAGCTGGCGCAGATCTTCGATGCAGGTGATGTGCTTCATGGACGCTCCCGGCCCGTCTTGTATTTCGCGAATGCGCCGTCATCTAGCATGGTTGGATCATCTGCCAAATCACTCCGCCGAACTCCGACCCAGCAGGAGGCCACCATGACCGGATCGACCCCCAAGCCGAAAGATGCCGAGAGCGAAAAGCGCTCGCTTGAGGAGTCCCTGGAGGAGGGATTGGAGGAGACTTTTCCGGCCTCCGACCCCGTCAATGTGACCCAACCGCCGCCGTCCAAGGACGACCATCACATCCTCCGCAAGCGCTAGAGTCGCTGCTGGCCGCTGTCCGCAGGAACCCTGGCCTCCGAAATATACATTATTTTACAATATATTAACCTAAACTCTTGCCTTCGGGCGATGGTAATGATTCATCATATATTTTGAAGCCGCCTTGGCGGCTTACGCATTATAACGCCTGCATGGTGGCGTTTCGAGCTTCTCGCTGAGGTGGCTGGAGAAGCTCAAGCCTTACTTGGGGGTGATATGAGCCGCAAATATTTCGGGACCGACGGGATTCGTGGCCGTGCCAATGGTCTGATTACGCCGGAACTCGCCCTCAAGGTGGGGCAGGCCGCCGGCCTGGTGTTTCAGCGCGGCGACCATCGCCATCGCGTGGTGATCGGCAAGGACACGCGACTCTCCGGCTACATGATCGAATATGCCATGGTCGCGGGCTTCACCTCGGTCGGCATGGACGTGCTGCTGCTCGGCCCGATGCCGACGCCGGCGGTCGCGATGCTCACCAAGTCGATGCGCGCCGATCTCGGCGTGATGATCTCAGCCTCGCACAATCTGTTCGAGGACAACGGCATCAAGCTGTTCGGGCCGCAAGGGTTCAAGCTGTCCGACGACGTCGAGAAGCAGATCGAGCAACTGCTCGACGAGCCGATCGAGCGCCGGCTCGCGCAGAGCGCGAGCCTCGGCCGCGCCCGCCGCATCGACGGCGTCCATGATCGCTACATCGAATTCGCCAAGCGCACGCTGCCGCGCGAACTGAGCCTCGACGGCCTGCGCGTCGTGATCGATTGCGCCAATGGCGCCGCCTACAAGGTGGTGCCGGAAGCGCTGTGGGAGCTTGGCGCCGACGTCGTGCAGATCGGGGTCGAGCCCGACGGCTTCAACATCAACAAGGAATGCGGCTCCACGGCACCGGAAACGCTGGCCAAGAAGGTGCGCGAGATGCGCGCCGATATCGGCATTGCGCTCGATGGCGACGCCGATCGCGTGATCCTGGTCGACGAGCGCGGTCACGTGGTCGACGGCGATCAGTTGCTCGCGGTGATCGCGCAGAGCTGGAAGGAAGAGGGCCGACTCGCCAAGCCCGGCATCGTCACCACCGTGATGTCCAATCTCGGGCTCGAGCGTTTCCTGCAGGGCATTGGGCTCGACATGGTGCGCACGCCAGTCGGCGACCGCTATGTGCTCGAGCGGATGCTGAGCGATGGCTACAATCTCGGCGGCGAGCCGTCCGGCCACATCATCCTTTCCGACTATGCCACCACGGGCGACGGCTTCGTCGCCGCGCTGCAGGTGCTTGCTGTGGTGCAAAAGCTCCGCCGCCCGGTGTCGGAAGTCTGCCACCGCTTCGATCCGCTGCCGCAGATCCTGAAGAACGTGCGTTATCGCAGCGGCAAGCCGCTGGATGATGTCGAGGTCAAGTCTGCCATCGTCGACGGCGAGAAGCGGCTCAACGGTCACGGCCGCCTCTTGGTCCGTTCCTCCGGCACAGAGCCGGTGATCCGCGTGATGGGCGAGGGCGACGACCGCCTCCTGGTCGAGGAAGTCGTCGATCACATCGTCTCCGCACTCGGCCATGCCGCCGCGGCTGCGGCGTGACGCTCGATATAGAAGCGAGCCCCGATGCACCTCGCCCCGCTTGCGGGGAGAGGTCGAAATTCAAGCTTCGCTTGAATTTCGGGTGAGGGGGAGCCTCCGCGAGTCCGTTTGCTATTTTGCTCGCGGAGAGAGCCCCTCACCCCAACCCTCTCCCCGCGAAGGGCGGGGAGAGGGAGAAGTGCTGGCGACTGCTCCGGCCTAAATCACGACCATCCAGCGCGCGCTGGTTGCATCGCAGCCATTATCTAATCGCGCTGGTCGCAGCGGAGCGTGCGTCGTAAGCACGGCTTATTGCCGCTTCGCGAGTCCCGCCAGGAATCTCCGTTGAACAAGCCCGTTGCCGTCTCAGAAGAAGCACTGGCTGAACCGGTGCTGGTATCAGACGTGACGCCGCGCATGGCTGCCCGCGCGACCGCGGTGGGGCCGGCTTACGTCGTGCTCGCGGGCATCAGCTTCTCGCACTTTCTCAACGACACCATGCAGTCGTTGATCGCCTCCGTCTATCCGATCCTGAAGGACGCCTACGCGCTGGACTACACGCAGATCGGCATGATCACGCTGGCGTTCCAGTTCACAGCATCGCTGCTGCAGCCGCTGGTCGGGCATTTCACCGACAAGAAGGCGCAGCCGTTCTCGCTCGCGATCGGCATGGGCTTCACCTTCTTCGGCCTGCTGTTGCTCGCTGGCGCGCATCACTACGGCATCATCCTGATCGCGGCCTCGCTGGTCGGCCTCGGCTCGGCGGTGTTCCATCCGGAATCGGCGCGGATCGCGCGGCTCGCTTCGGGCGGCCGCTACGGCTTTGCGCAATCGGTGTTCCAGGGCGGCAGCTTCGGCACCTCGATGGGCCCGGTGCTCGCGGCGCTGATCGTGGTGCCGTTCGGCCAGCCGTCGATCGCGTGGTTCTCCTCGATCGCGGGCCTCGCGATCCTGATCCTGTGGCGGATCGGCGCCTGGTACAGGCCGCAGATCGTGACCAGGAAGGCGGCGGTCATCGAGCGGCACCCGGACGCGCCGGCCGGGCGGCGGGTGATGATCGCGCTCGCCGTGCTGGTCGCGCTGTTGTTCTCGAAGCAGCTCTATATCGCGAGCCTGTCGAGCTACTACATCTTCTATCTGATCGAGAGGTTCGACGTCTCGACGCAGGCGGCGCAGCTCCATCTCTTCATGTTCCTCGCGGCGAACGCGGTCGGTGCCTTCCTGGGCGGACCGCTCGGCGATCGCTTCGGCCGCAAATACGTGATCTGGTTCTCGATCCTCGGCGCGCTGCCGTTCACGCTGGCGCTGCCCTATGCCGGCCTCATCACCAGCGCCGTACTCAGCGTGTTCATCGGCCTGATCATCTCGTCGGCGACCGCATCGATCATCGTGTTCGCGCAGGAACTGATGCCGCATCGCTTCGGCATGATCTCCGGCCTGTTCTTCGGCTTCGCTTTCGGCATCGGCGGCTTGGGCGCGGCGGTGCTCGGCAAGCTCGCCGATCACACCGACATCGCCTTCGTCTACCAGCTCTGCTCATTCCTGCCGGCGATCGGACTGCTCGCGGTGTTCCTGCCGAAAATGCCGAACCACGCGCATTAAAGCGTTTTCGAGCGAAGTGGACTCCGTGCGCGTAAAGAAAACGCGTTAAGACAAGAGCTGAGATTTCATCAACGCATCGTTTGCATTTGTGGCGCGGCCGCTTTCTGTTCGACAGCGGGAATAGCGCGATACCGCGAGCTTTCGGGAAAATCGTCAGAGGTTGTCAACCTTAATAATTAGGGTTAAGCGCCGCTTAAGCATTTAGTGCCATCGTCCGGCCGTGGATTTTCAGACGTGAGGCTTCCCCGCTCGCCTCACTGGCCAGAAGGACGAAGCCAATGCGTTGCGTTAAATCTCTCGTTGCCGCTGGTGCGGTCTCCCTGATTTCCTCGGTGGCATTCGCCGCCGATATGCCGATCGCGCCGCCACCGGCCTACGGACCGCCGCCGGTGGAAGATTTCGGCGGCTGGTATTTGCGCGGCGATATCGGCTTCAGCAATCAGAGCGTGAAGGAAGTGCGCAACGGCAACAACGCCTTGTACACGCCGCTGCTCTCCCTGAACCAGCAGACCGGTTTTGATACCGGCGGCATCTTTGGTCTCGGTGTCGGTTACCAGTTCAACAGTTGGTTCCGCGCCGACGTCACCGGTCAATATCGTGGAAGAACGAACTTTCACGGCCAGGATCTCGCGACTTTTCCGCTCGGCGGCGGAGTTATCGGCGCGGGGTCTGACAACTACACCGCAAGCAAGTCGGAATGGCTTGTTCTCGCCAACGCCTATGTCGATCTCGGAACCTGGTGGTGCGTAACGCCGTTCATCGGTGCTGCTGTCGGTGCCGCGCGCGTGACCGTCTCCAATTTCACCGATCAAGGGCTTGCTGATTTCTCTCCCGGCGTGATTGCGCCAGGTTTTGCGCTTGCCAATTCGGCGTCCAAGTGGAATTTCGCCTGGGCGGCGCATGCAGGTCTTTCCTACAAGGTTAGTCCAAACCTGACGCTCGAAGTCGCCTATAGCTACGTCGATCTCGGTTCGGGATTGACGGGACCCGTGACGACGTTCCAGGGCTTCACGACCAACAATCCAATGAACTTCAAGGATATCACTTCGCACGATCTCAAGCTCGGCGTGCGCTGGAATCTGGACAGCCCGCAGCCGGTCTACGCGCCGCCGCCGCTGGTGCGCAAAGGTTAATACGGACCTTCATTGGTTAACGATTGCAGACGGCGCGGGATGTCCCCGCGCCGTTTCGTTTTGCGGAGAGCGTGGTGCTCATCACGCAGAAGATTGTGGCGAACACGGCGCGCGACAACCATTGGTTAAGGTTAACGAGCGATGATCGTCGCCGAGTTTGATTAAGTCGATTTGGGGGCGTGGGCGATGCGTAGGTTTCTGCTGGCGGCAGTGATGTGTGGCGCGGTGACGAGCGCGCGGGCCGCCGATCTTCCCGATCTCCCGGTGCTTCGCGGCAGCTTCACCGATGGGCTGACAACCTCCAGAGCTTACTGGGAAGGTCTCTATATTGGTGGCCAAGCCGGCTACGGTTCGTCCGATGCGAATTTCGACAGCAAGCCGTCATCTTTGATCTCCTCGCTGATTTCCGACAACGTCGTGCAGCAGATGGGCGTTGCGCAATGGAATCTCGGTCTCGGAAAGCAGACGGCGCGTTCGTCCGCATACGGAGCTTTTGTCGGATACAATTCGCAATGGAGCGACGTCGTGCTCGGCCTGGAGGCGAGCTACGTGCACGGCAGGTTTGGCGGCTCGGCCAGCGCCAGCAAGGAGCTTGTGAGCGGCGCCCCTCTCACCGACACATTCTACCACGATGTCGGGGTCATCTCGGCATCCTCGATCTCGATCTCGGACATCGCGACGTTCCGGGGGCGCGCAGGCTATGCCTTCGGATGCTTCCTGCCTTATGCGTTCGGCGGCCTCGCGCTCGGCAAGGCCGACATTTCGCATAGTGCAATCGTTACGGACGCGGTGAGTACCGCTCCGCTTGGGCCTTTCAGGCGGTTGATGCCATTGAGCGCGACGGATGCCGTGCACAATCACCTGATCTACGGCTACACGGCCGGCCTTGGCATCGACATCAACCTGGTCGGCGGCCTCTTCATGCGCGCCGAATGGGAATATATCCGCTTCACCACAACGGTCGATACCAACATCAACACGGTGCGCGCCGGCCTCGGCTACAAATTCTAGGCACGCTTGCGCCTGACGTGTTGACAGCTTCTGCTTCCGCTGGTGCTCTGTCATTCGGGAGCAGGACAACAGCCAGCCATGAAAATCTACGGCGACGACAAGTCGGGCAATTGCCTGAAGGTGAAATGGGTGTGCGATTACCTCGCATTGCCCTACAGGTGGATCGACGTCGATATCCTCAAGCAGGAGACGCGCAGCGCCGACTTCCTGAGGATGAACAGCGCGGGACAGGTGCCGACGGTCGTGCTCGACGACGGCCGCGCGTTGGCGCAGTCCAATGCCATCATCCGCTATCTCGCGCGCGGCAGCGACCTCATCCCTTCAGACGATTTCGCCGCCGCGAAGATGGATGAGTGGCTGTTCTGGGAGCAGTACAGCCACGAGCCCTACATCGCGGTGTGCCGGTTCCAGATGTGCTATCTCGGCAAATCCGCGTCAGAGCTCGATCCGGAGAAGGTCAAGCGCGGCCATGCGGCGCTGGCGCGGATGGAGCAGCAGCTTGCGCTGACGCCGTTTCTGGCCGGCTCGTCGCTCTCGCTCGCCGATGTGGCGCTGCTCGCCTACACGCGGCTCGCGCATGAGGGCGGCTTCGATCTCGGCGGCTATCCCGCGCTTCGCCGCTGGATCAATGAGGCCGAGCGCTCACTTGGCCTGGCGCCGGCGCGTTAGCCGTTTCGGAATATATTATGGCACCTGCGTCTTCGATCACGATCCGTCGCGCCTGTCGCGACGATGTTCCCATCATCGTCGCCATGCTCGCGGACGATCGGCTCGGCAGCGCGCGCGAGCGGATCGAGGATCCCTTGCCTCAATCCTATTTCGCGGCATTCGAGAAGGTCGACCGCGATTTGAATTTCAAGCTCGTGGTCGCCGAAGACGCTGACGGCACGGTGGTCGGTTGCCTGCAGCTATGCATCCTGCCGGGCATAAGTTCGCAAGGTGCCTCACGCGGCCTGATCGAGGACGTGCGCGTCGCGAGCCATTGCCGCAGCCGCGGCATCGGCGAACAGATGGTGCAATGGGCGATCGTTGAAGCGCGCGCCAACGGTTGCATTCTCGTCGAACTGCTCACGCATCACACCCGCGCCGACGCGCAGCGTTTCTATGAACGGCTTGGATTTCAACGCAGTCATGTCGGCATGACGATGCGCTTCTGAGTTGCGCCAAGTTGCGCGGCTACCATCGCTGATCGCAGTGGTAGTCCTCGCTCTGCGTTCCGGTTAACAAGCGATAAACTACGCCGGCCTCCGTAATTTTACTGGCGGGAACGCTCCTGATAGTTACGCGTCTCCCAGCGGCAGAACATGGTCCGCTAGAGCATGATCCGGAAAAGTGGAAATCGGTTTTCCGAAAGATCATGCTCAAAGAAGTGAGATCATGATCAAGCAAAAAAATCGAACGCGATGACGGTCCAAAGTCATCGCGTTCTGGGACGGCTTGGGGATATTTCAGATGAAGCGATATTCGATCGTCAGGGCGGGCAATGAATACATCGTGCAGGCCGGTGAAAAGAGCATCATGAGAGTCTCCAGCCGGCGAAAGGCCGTGAAGCTGGTGAACGATGCGGCCGGACTGCTTGATCAGGCTCCGGCTCCGTCGCCGGGCGAGCCTCCATCAATCGCCTGTGATCGTCCTGAAGTTCCTTGACGAGTCTTTACCCTTCCACTATCTCCGACAGCGGGAAACCTCTCCCCACCGAGAGGCAGCTATCTGGAAGGGTAGATCATGACTGCAGCGAAGCCCGCTTCGCGGCCGAACGTGCCGCATTTCTCCTCCGGCCCCTGCGCCAAGCGCCCCGGCTGGACTCCCCAAAATCTCAAGGACGCCGCGCTCGGCCGCTCGCATCGCGCGAAGATCGGCAAGGCCAAACTCAAGCAAGCCATTGAGCTGACGCGCGAAGTGCTGGAGGTGCCGACCGACTACAAGATCGGCATCGTGCCGGCTTCCGACACCGGCGCGGTCGAGATGGCGCTGTGGTCGCTGCTCGGAGCGCGGCCCGTCACCACGTTGGCCTGGGAATCCTTCGGCGAGGGCTGGGTCAGCGACATCGTCAAGGAATTGAAGCTGAAGGACGTCACCAAGCTCAATGCCGGCTATGGCGAGATCCCCGATCTCTCCAAGGTCGATCCGGCAAGTGACGTCGTCTTCACCTGGAACGGCACCACCTCGGGCGTGCGCGTGCCGAACGCCGACTGGATCAGCGCGACCCGCGAAGGCCTCACCATCTGCGACGCGACCTCGGCGGCGTTCGCACAGCCGCTCGACTGGCCGAAGCTCGACGTCATCACCTTCTCCTGGCAGAAGGCGCTCGGCGGCGAGGCGGCGCATGGCATGCTGATCCTCTCGCCGCGCGCGGTGGAGCGGCTCGAGACCTACAAGCCGGCCTGGCCGCTGCCGAAGATCTTCCGCATGACCAAGGGCGGCAAGCTCAACCAGGGTATCTTCGAAGGCGAGACCATCAACACGCCGTCGATGCTCTGCGTGGAGGACTATCTCGACGCGCTCGAGTGGGCGAAATCGATCGGCGGCCTGAAGGCGCTGATCGCGCGCGCCGACGCCAGCACCAAGGTGCTTGCCGACTGGAAGGCGAAGACGCCGTGGATCGATTTCCTGGCCAAGGATCCCGCGATCCGCTCCAACACCTCGGTGTGCCTGAAGATCACGGATCCCGCGATCACCTCGCTTACGCCGGACTTGCAGGCCGACTTCTGCAAGAAGCTGGTCGCCCTGGTCGAGAAGGAGAATGCGGGCTTCGACTTCGCGCATTACCGCGATGCGCCGGCAGGCCTGCGCATCTGGTGCGGCGCCACTGTCGAAGCCAAGGACGTCGAGCTGCTGACACAGTGGATCGACTGGGCTTTCGCCGAGACCAAGGCGCAGCTTTCGAAGGCTGCGTAAGTAACGTCACCTCATCGTCGTCATGGCCGGGCTTGACCCGGCCATCCATCACGAAACGAGGATGGACTCGCGGGGCAAGTTCGCGGGTGGCGCCATCAGTGCATCGTCCATCAAGGGACCACTCCCAAGGGACCATTTCCATGAGCAAACCCAAAGTTCTCATTTCCGACGCCCTGTCTCCCGCCGCCGTGCAGATCTTCAAAGACCGCGGCGTGGAGGTCGACTTCCAGCCCAATCTCGGCAAGGACAAGGAGAAGCTCGCCGAGATCATCGGCAACTATGACGGCCTCGCGATCCGCTCGGCGACCAAGGCAACCGCCAAGATCATCGAGAAGGCCACCCGGCTGAAGGTGATCGGCCGCGCCGGCATCGGCGTCGACAATGTCGAGATTCCTGCGGCGACGGCCAAGGGCATCATCGTGATGAACACGCCGTTCGGTAATTCGATCACGACCGCCGAGCACGCGATCACCCTGATGCTGGCGCTCGCCCGCGAAATCCCGCAGGCCGATGCCTCGACGCAGGCCGGCAAGTGGGAAAAGAACCGCTTCATGGGGGTCGAGATCACCAACAAGACTTTGGGCGTGGTCGGCTGCGGCAATATCGGATCGATCGTCTGCGACCGCGCGCTCGGCCTGCGCATGAAGGTGATCGCCTTCGACCCGTTCCTGTCGCCGGAGCGCGCCAAGGACATCGGGGTCGAGAAGGTCGAGCTCGACGAGCTGTTCAAGCGCGCCGATTTCATCACCCTGCACACGCCGCTCACCGACAAGACCCGCAACATCATCGATGCCGCGGCGCTTGCGAAGATGAAGAAGGGCGTGCGCATCGTCAATTGCGCCCGCGGCGGCCTCGTCGACGAGCAGGCGCTGGTGGACGCGCTCAATTCCAAGCATGTCGCGGGCGCGGCCTTCGACGTGTTTAGCGAGGAGCCGGCGACCTCGAACATCCTGTTCGGCCATCCCAACGTGATCTGCACTCCGCATCTCGGCGCGTCCACCACGGAAGCGCAGGAGAATGTCGCGCTGCAGGTCGCTGAGCAGATGTCGGACTATCTGCTCACCGGCGCCATCTCCAACGCCATCAACTTCCCCTCGATCACGGCCGAGGAGGCGCCGAAGCTGAAGCCGTTCATCGAGCTCGCCGAGAAGCTCGGCTCGTTCGCCGGCCAGCTCACCGAGAGCGGCATCGTCAAGACCCAGATCACCTATGAGGGCCATGTCGCCGAGATGAAAATCAAGGCGCTGACCTCGGCGGTGCTGTCCGGCCTGCTGCGGCCGATGCTGGGCGACGTCAACGTCGTCTCCGCGCCTGTCGTCGCCAAGGAGCGCGGCATGGTGGTCGACGAGGTGACGCGCGCCGCGCAGAGCGACTACGAAAGCCTGATCACCGTAACCGTGACGACGGAGCGGCAGGAACGCTCGGTTTCCGGCACCGTCTACCACGACGGCAAGCCGCGGCTGGTCGACATCAAGGGCATCCGCGTCGATGCCGAGTTCGGCAAGTCGATGATCTATGTGACCAACGAGGACAAGCCGGGCTTTATCGGCAAGTTCGCAAGTCTGCTCGGCGACGCCAAGATCAACATCGCGACCTTCCATCTCGGCCGGGTCGCGCAAGGCGGCGACGCCATCGCGCTGGTCGAGGTCGATGGTCCGGTGCCCGCGGACGTGCTCGCCAAGGTGCACGCGCTGCCGCAGGTCAAGCAGGCCAAGGTGCTCGCGTTCTAACGCGGGACGTGCCAATTGCTGCGCCCTCGCCCCTTGTGGGAGAGGGCAGCTCCGCGTCAGTACGGGACTCATTCGGGTGAGGGGTTCTCTCCACGAGCGCTGTCATCCGTGGAGACAACCGCTCATCCGGCGCTTCGCGTGAGCAACCGGCGACATGGGTAACACTTCAAACCGACGACATGGGTAACACAATTCTCGTTTCGTTCAGGTCTGCTGTTGCTGGGGCTGTGGACCCTGGGGGCAACGCGCAGCGTTGTCCCCAAGT
>NZ_JBVAPG010000164.1:0-17088 GCF_055413685.1 Bradyrhizobium sp. LeoA1Lang
GACGGCTGGCAGACCCTCGCCAGCAAGCCCATTGCTCAGCCGGTTGATCTTGCCGCCTGAGCAGATATCATCCGTTCACCGGAGACTCGCGACGGACAAATTCCAACCAAGTTCGCGACGGCACCCGCTCAAGGGATCTCGTAGACCGACACCTTGTCCGCGATGCCGCTCAACGCCACGCGTCTGAGCGTTGGCTTTAGCCCGTTGCTCTCAAGCAGAGCCCGGGCATGCGCGTTTTCCAGCACCGATTCCGTCACCACGATCGAGCGTGAGGCAGCAAGGCCCTGGACGCGCGACGCGATGTTTACAGTCTGGCCAAAATAGTCCTGCTGGGCATTGAGAGTGACCGCGAGGCATGATCCTTCATGGATGCCCATCTTCAGGCGCAGGCTCTGATGCTGACGCTCGGCGCCAAGATCGCTCATCGCCTCGCGCATGCGGATCGCAGCGGCGACGGCACGGTCAGGCGTTTCGAAGGTCGCCATCACGGCATCGCCAATGGTCTTCACCACGGCCCCCCTTTCGGACGCGATAATCTCCTGCAGCAGCCTGAAATGCTCGTTGACGAGATCGAAGGCAACGAGGTCACCGACGCGCTCATAGAGTTCAGTGGAGTCCTTGAGATCACTGAACAGGAAAGTCAGGCTCAAAATCTTGAGACGCTGACCAATGGCGAGCGTTTCGGTCCGGTAGATGTCGCGGAAGGTCTGATTGGTAAGGAGGCGCTTTGCATTGAGAATGGGCTTGCGTCGCTTCAGGAGGTCGTTCAGCGCCTGGTTCGCCACCCATATGGCCGGCAACACGCGACTTTCGGTGCGGTTTTCCAAAGCCAGGCGCAGTGGCCCTGGGCGCAAGGCAATGGTGTCGACCGGAACCTGGACCTTGTTGAAGATCACGGACAGGTTCTGGCGCTCGCTCGCCTCCTCGCCGCCGACATCAAGGAACTGGGCCGTATGCGTCACGGGATCGAATACGATCAACGTGCCCTTCGGCAATTGCAACGAAAGGATGGCCCTTTCTCCTGGCGGCAAGTCGACGCTTTCGAGCGTGACCTCCTGCAGCAGCTTCTCCAGATCGGCTGGGAGATCGATGGCCGAACTCCAGAAGATCTGACGATAATATTCGGCCGCGGACAGTTCGTCGGGATTGTGGGCCGCGATCTTCCGAACGCGCGGGCTTACCGTGAAGCTCACCTCGATCAGGTTGTCGAGCGTCGTCTCATAGCCCGCGGCGCAGAAAGCGCAATTATACTGCGCCCGGTCCAGGGTCTTTAGGCTCTTATTAGCGGAAAGAACACCGGCGCAACTTGGGCACATGACGTTCCACGTCATCTCGAAAATGCCGAGCCCCACCGCATTCAGGAGCGCGGCAATGACCCGCTCCTCATCGATACCGTTGCGGGCCGCGAGATCAAGTGCGTTCATCCTGTTCAAGGCATGATCGGGGGCATCCCGCACCATGCGCTCGAGCATCTCCACCACGTCGTCGTCGGCCGACTGACGCAGCGCCACAAACAAAGTCTCCGCTTCGTCCATGCGACAATGCTACACGAAAAAAGGCAAAGCCGAAACCCCACTCACCCATCCCTTGGGTGTTCGTTGAGTGTCCTGTTTACCGTTGGACACAACGCAAAATGTCGGCCTTGGCGACAAGCTTGGGGTGGCCATCACGTTTCCCAACACCGACGGGGCGTCGCATTAGTCCGACTACCGCCGAGCTTTGAACCCATTTCGCTCCTTGTTCGCTAATGGGTCAAAAGCGTCGTCTTGATCGTCTGGCGATCACTTCCGATCTGCCCCGACAAACGCACGATTTCAGCGCCACGCCGTACTTGGCTCGAAAAAGCTCTAGGATTGGTCCCCGACGAGATGGAATCTGCGGCCGAGCTGGTGATGCACGGTGATGACGGCGCGGTCGACGTCGCTGATCAGGCTGTCGCCGAGGACGACGTTCGGGATTTCCCAATTGCGGCCCGCGCTCGCATGCGGCCGGGCGGAGACGGCGACAACTTGCGCCGTCTCGCATCCCGGCTGGCTGCGCAGCGCGTCATTGGCGATCGCGGTCAGTTCCGCATGGTTCTTGCCGATGGTGGACATGCAAGCTCCGGTGACGGGCGAATGCGGCGAGGGCATGACATGTCGCCGGCATGCTCACGCTGATGGCATCAGGCCGAGACGCTTGGCGATGATCCGGTCGAGCGTGCGCTTCGGCAGGATTGACGCCATGATGTGCTGCATCGGATCCGGCGTGATCTGATAACGCACCTTTGGGTTCGGCGCCGTCAGCGCATCGAAGATGGTCTCGGCGATCTTCTCCGGCGGCAGGGCGGTCGAGCGGAACTGCAGCAACCATTTCCGCATCCGCTGCAGCGCCGAGAAATAGGGTGAGTTCTGGTAGGCGGAATTATCGACCTCTTCCGCCTTGTCCCAGATCGGCGTCTTCACCGCGCCCGGCGCAACGATGATGACGTCGATGCCGAACAGCATCAGTTCGCGGCGCAGGCTCTCCGAAAACCCTCGATCGCGTGTTTGGAGGCCGCATGCTTGATCCAGCCAGGCGGCAGGCACGATCCGGCGATCTTGAGTTGAATTGGTTACGTCCTGCTAACCTTCCCCGCGAGCTCCGCCCAGGATCAGGTTCCAGCTTAACGCGGGCGTAAGGCCGCGCTTGCCATCTTCCGGACCAACCAGAGAACCTGCAACAAGAACAATTCCAATGATGGCGCAACAGCCGGCCCACTCTATCATCGCCGAACTCGAGGAAGCCGTGAGAGACGGCTCGTCGGCGAAGCGGATCAAGACCCTTCGGCGGGTGACGGACCTCTTCCTGCACGACGGCGAACGCTTGAGCGACGAACAGGTCAAGGTGTTCGACGACGTCCTGTGCCTCCTGATCACGCGCGTCGAGAGCCGGGCCAAGGCCGAGCTCAGCAAGCGCCTCGCGCCGATCGACTACGCACCGTTCGAGGTAATCCAGCACCTGGCCAAGGACGACAAGATCGAGGTCGCCGGCGAAGTGCTGGCGCATTCGAGCCGCGTCTCCACGGAGACGCTGGTCGAAGTTGCCAGCACCAAGGGACAGGATCACCTGCTTGCGATCTCCGGCCGCGCCAGCCTCCCCGAGGAGGTCACCGACGTGATCGTCGATCGCGGCGAGGTGCGCGTGATCCGCCGGCTCGCCAACAATGCCGGCGCGCGCTTCTCGGAAGCCGGCTATTCCGGCATCGTCGCGCACGCGGAAAGCGACGACGAACTGGTCGAGATACTGGGACTGCGCATCGATCTTCCGACCAAATTCCTGCGCGAGCTCTTACTCCGCGCCAAGGACGCCGTGCGCGCCCGCCTGCTCTCGATCGCGCCGCCGGCGCTGCAGGACGAGATCCGCGAGGTGCTCGACGAGATCGCGCGCGAGGAGCCTGCGGCGCGACGCAGCTTCGGCATTGCCGAGCAGCTCGTCAAGCTGATGAAGGAGCTGAACGAGCTGGACGATGCGGCGGTGTTCAAGTTCGCCGAAGCGGGCAAATTCGACGAGGTGATCGTCGCGATTGCGCTGCTCAACGACGTTGAGCCCGAGATGATCGCGCGGCTGATGGAGGGGCACCGCTCCGACCTGATCCTGATCCCCTGCCGCGCCGCCCGGCTGAACTGGCCGACGGTGGAGACGATCCTGCGCAACCGACCCGCGGCGCAACCGATCTCCGCGCAAACCATGGAGCAGGCACAGCGGGATTTCCGCCGCCTGTCGATCGAGACCGCCCAGCGCACCGTGCGCTTCTGGCAGCTCCACAACCGGATCGAGAAGCCGGCGGAAGGGCGAACGGCGGCGAGCTGATCGCGGCCGTCATGGCGAGCCGTTATTCGCGCATTGGGTGGGGGGACCGCTACTGAGAGCCGTTCCCGGCGCAAGATCGCGCAAAGCGTCCGGGTGAGCAGCCCAGCCGCTTCCGAAATGCCGTGCTGAACGCACTCGCGGATTCGTATCCGATTTCGTCGGCAATCCGGTCCAGCCCCTTCGCGCCACGGATGAGCGCATCCTTCGCCAGCGCCATCCGCCAGCGCGTCAGATATTCGGCCGGCCCGCACCCGAGAACGTCAGCGAAGCGCGCTGCGAACGCTGACCGGGACATGCCGGCGATCCCGGCGAGGTCCGAGACCGTCCAGCCGGTCCGGACATCAGCATGCATCGCGCGCAGAACACGTGCGAGGACCGGATCGCGCATGCCATCGAGCACGCCTGTGGCAACGGCATCGGGATCGATTCTTCGCCACCTGAGCGCCTCCACGAGCAAAACCTCCAGCAAGCGCTGCAGGATCATCTCCTTTCCCGGATCGTCGGACGCGCACTCGTCCACGACGAGTTCGATCACGCGCCCAAGCCTGCCCGTCCGCCCTTCGGACGCAGGGACATGAATGAAGCCGGGAAGCAGAGTGAGCAACAGAGGCGCGTTGACCTGCTCTATCCGGAATGTCCCGCCGAGTGAGACGAAGTCAGGTTCTCCCTCCTGATCTCCATGGCAGACAGCGGCGTTCACCGGCTCCCTGAGCTCACATTTGAGCCCCGGATGGCTGGAGAGCGAGAAGGCCGGGGTCGATGGCAGGAGCAGGAAATCCCCTTTCTGAAACTTCACAGGCTCCTTGCCCTCGAGTGTGATCCAGCACTCGCCCCGCAAAATGATCGTAAAGCCCGGCGCGTCATGCGCCGCATAGCGGACGCCCCAGCGCCCCCGGCCTGTGATGGGCTTGGCGATTGCCGTGCTGGGGCGAAGGAGAGCGATGATATCGCTCAAAGGGTCCATCGTGGACGATCCATAATCATTTTGCGACGATTGATTATAGATCGTCCTTTCGAGAGGTCTAGATAGGGCCCCATCGAAACGATGGAGAGGCGCATGCCAAAGACCATTCTCATCACCGGAACATCGTCAGGCTACGGCAAGGCGACCGCACAACTCTTTCTCGAACGGGGCTGGAATGTTGTAGCCACCATGCGGCATCCGGACCCTGCCGTGTTCGGTGGGGCTTCGGAGCGTCTCAAAGTGCTGCCGCTCGACGTCACGAGCGAGAAGAGCATTGCTGATGTGATCGAAGCCGCCGTTGCCGCATTCGGCGCGATCGACGTCTGGGTGAACAATGCCGGCCTCGGCCTCGCGTCGATCGTGGAAGCAACTCCCGACAGAACGACGCGCGAGATTTTCGAGACCAACACTTTCGGCGTGATCGCCGCGTGTCGGGCCATCATTCCCTCGATGCGCAAGCAGGAGCGCGGCGTGATCGTGAACGTCACGTCCAGCGTCACGGTCGGCGTGATGCCGCTGGTCGCAATCTATGCCGCCAGCAAGTTCGCCGCGGAGGGCTTCACGGAATCCCTCTCATACGAGTTGGGCGCGTTCAACATCAAGGCGCGTCTGGTCGAGCCCGGCTATGCGCCAACCACGAGCTTCACCGCGAACGGCACCGCGCGGATGGAGGGCCTCATCCCCGCCGAATACACCGATTTCGCCCAGGCTTGCTTCGCAAGGATGGCGAACTATCCGACGGCATTCTGCACCGAAGCGGAAGTGGCTGCAGCCGTCTACGCGGCAGCGACGGACGAAGGCTTGCGGCTCCGATATCCCGCTGGAGCGGACACGAAGTTTCTCGCCAACCTGCGCTGGAGCACCTCAGAGGAGCACTACCAGCGCACAATGCACGAGGCCTTCGGTCCTCGCTGCACTCGCGATGACGGTGTCGTCGCGGTGCGATAGAAGCCGAAGCCGTAGGGTGGGCAAAGCGAAGCGTGCCCACCATCACGAGCGGAGTGCGTAGGGTGGGCACGCTTGCGCTTTGCCCACCCTACGATTACGGCTTAGTTCTTCGTCTTGTCGACCAGGGCGCCCTTCTTGATCCAGGGCATCATGTCGCGGAGCTTGGCGCCGACTTCCTCGATCGGGTGCTGGGCGAGCTTGGCGCGGGTGGCCTTGAACGAGGTCTGGTTGACCTTGTTCTCCAGCATCCAGTCGCGGGCGAACTTGCCGCCCTGGATGTCGGCGAGAACGCGCTTCATCTCGGCCTTGGTCTCCGCGGTCACGATGCGCGGACCTGTGACGTATTCGCCGTACTCGGCGGTGTTGGAGATCGAGTAGTTCATGTTGGCGATGCCGCCTTCGTAGATCAGGTCGACGATCAGCTTCACTTCGTGCAGGCACTCGAAATAGGCCATCTCCGGCGCATAGCCGGCTTCGACCAGCGTCTCGTAGCCGCCCTTGATCAGCTCGACCAGGCCGCCGCAGAGCACCACCTGCTCGCCGAACAGGTCGGTCTCGCACTCTTCCTTGAAGGTGGTCTCGATGATGCCGGCGCGGCCGCCGCCGACCGCGGAGGCGTAGCTCAGGCCGAGATCATGCGCGTTGCCGGAAACATCCTTGGCGATCGCGATCAGGCAGGGCACGCCGCCGCCGCGCTGATATTCGGAGCGCACGGTGTGGCCAGGGCCCTTCGGGGCGATCATCAGGACGTCGAGATCGGGACGCGGGTCGAGCAGGTTGAAGTGGACGTTGAGGCCGTGCGCGAACACCAGCGCCGCGCCCTTCTTCATGTTGTCGTGCAGGTGCTCGCGATAGATGTCGCCCTGCAATTCGTCGGGCGTGAGCATCATCACGAGGTCGGCCCATTTCGCGGCATCAGCCACGCTCAGCACCTTGAAGCCGGCGGCCTCCGCCTTCTTGGCCGAGGCCGAGCCCGGGCGCAGCGCGATCGACACTTCCTTGACGCCGGAATCCTTCAGGTTGAGCGCATGGGCGTGGCCCTGGCTGCCATAGCCGACGATGGCGACCTTCTTGCCCTTGATCAGGTTCAGGTCGGCATCGCGATCGTAATAAACTCGCATCGTGGTTTCCTCTTTAAGGGGTGGCCGAACATCGGCCGATGGATTGGGCTTTCAGGTGGATCAAGACCGCCGGCGCCCGGAAATTTCCGGCGTTGTCTAGAACGAAATGAGGCTTCTTTGAAGCGTCATTTCGTTCCAGCTCTTTGTTTGGGCATGATCTCCGCGCAAACGTCTCGCGTTTGTCGCGAGGGAAAACCGGTTTCCACTTTTCCGGATCATGCCCTAGAGCTTTTCCCGGTCAGGGGAAACCCCGTTCTCGCATGGCGCGGTGCGGCATCATGCGTCCATGAAGACCGGGTAGAGCGAGGCGAGCAACAGGATCGCCATCACGATATTGAAAGCGCGCACCGCCAGACGCGAGGTCAGGATCGGCCGCAAGGCAGTGCCGAACAGCGCCCAGGCAATGCAGGACAAGGTGCCGAGGATCAGGCTCAGGCAGACCTGGATCGCGATATTCCAGGGGAACGCGGCAATCGCCGCATAGGCCGTGATGGTGCCGATCACCATCACCCAGCCTTTGGCATTGACCCATTGGAACATGGCCGCGCCCCAGAACGTCATCGGGCGACCGCTTCTATCGCCGGATTCCGGCGAGGACGGCTCGGCCATCGCGATCGCGGCGGCGAGATAGATCAAATAGGCGACGCCGATATATTTGAGGATGGTCTGCAGCACGGGATAGGCGATGAAGACGGTGCCGAGACCAAGGCCGACGGCGCCGACCATGAACGCAAATCCGACCGTGATGCCCGCCATATGCGGCACCGTGCGGCGGAAGCCGTAAGTCAGCCCCGAGGACAGCAGCATGATGTTGTTCGGCCCTGGCGTGAAGAACATCACCACGGCGAACATCACGAAAGCGATCAGAACCGACTGCGACATGGCACCACTCACGCGATCTTCGCCTGGGGTTGCGGACGTTTCGAAAGCAGCATGACGGCGATGCCGCCGATCACGGCGGCCATGCCCGCAAGCCGCAGCGGCCCGAACCTTTCGCCGAACACGATGCTGGAGCCGGCGGAGCCGACGAACGGCACCAGGAGCGCGAACGGCACCACCTGCGCCGGCGGATAGTCGCGCAGCAGCCGGCCCCACAGCCAGTAGGCGATGCTGGTCGAGACGCCGCCGACGAACAGCATGCAGACGATCCCGGTTGCCGACATCTGCGACAGCGCCTGCCAGGTCGGCTTCGGGCCGAGAGTGATCAGCGACAACGCGAACAAGGGAACGGCGGCGCAGAGGCACAGCCATGCGAACAGATCGAACATGCGCGCACCCTGCGCGGGCCGCAGCAAGAGATTGCCGACCGCGAAACAGATCGGGGAGACCATCAGGATCGCGAACGCGCCGGCACTGAAATCATGGCCGACGGTGCCGGAGATCATCAAGAGGCCGATCACGGCAATGCCGATGCCGACCATCTGCAGCCGGCTCGGCCATTCGCTGAACACGATGGCGGCGAAGGCGATCGTGAACAGCGCCTGGCTCTGCACGATCACGCTGGTGAGCCCGACCGGCATGCCATGCGCAATGGCGATCGACTGCGCCAGGAACTGGCCGAGGAACAGGTTCAGGCTGATCGCGATCAGAAGCGGCCAGGACACTTTCGGCTTGCGCAGGAACAGGCAGGGCAGCGCCGCGATCCCAAAGCGCAGCGCCGTCATCAACTCCGGCGGCAATTCGTCAAGCGCGATCCGGCTTGCGACGAAAGCAAGCCCCCAGATCACCGCGACCATGACGGCGATGCAGACGTCGGCCGGTTTCATTGGCTCGTCTTTTCCAGCTCTTTTGTTTCTAGCTCTTCTGTTCCAGCTTCGGCTTGCGCAGGAGATAGGTGCCGTGCAGCGGCGCGTGGTAGTCGGCGGAGACCAAGATGAAGCCGACCTCGGTCAGCATGCGTTCCATGACCCAACCGAAGGTCGAATATTCGTCGCGCATGTGCATCATCACGCTCTCGCGCTCGAAATCATGGTTCTTGATGGAAAAATCGGCCCAGCCCTCGACGTCGCGCTCGAGGCCATCGGGCATGCTGACGAACACGATGTCGCGGAGATAGAACTCGGAGCCCGGCTTCAGCGCGTTGAAGATGCGCGACAGCGCCACCGCTTTCCAGAAATCCGGCAGATGATGCAGCGTGAATTCGCTGACGATCACATCGTAGGAATTCGGCTGATAGGCGAAGCTCAGAAGGCCCGCCGGCTGGGTGCGGATGCGCGCCTTGCGGTCGCGTGCATAGATATTGGCGAGCGTCAGCATCGCCGGCGAGATGTCGATCGCATCGACGTCGGCGCCCATCAGCGCCGCTTCACAGGCGAGCACGCCGTTGCCGCAACCGATATCGGCGACGCGCCAGCCCGGCTCGACGCCGAGCATCTTGAGCGTCTGGCGGGCGCGGAGATCGCTGTCGTCATGGCGGCCATAGATCGAGGCGACCGCGGTATCGATGCCGACCCGGCGTCTTTGCGTGTAGTACCAGTCGCGCGCCAACATGGTTCACATCCCTTCCGGCCCGCGTCCGATCGCGGCAACGCCCGTGCGTGACACCTCGACCAGGCCGAGCGGGCGCATCAGGTCGATGAACTGATTGATCTTGGCGGTATTGCCTGTGATCTCGAACACAAAACTCTCGGTAGTGGCGTCAATGACCCGTGCCCGGAACGCATCCGCGAGCCGCAGCGCCTCGACGCGGTGGTCGCCGGTGCCGCGCACCTTCACCATCGCCAGCTCCCGCTCGATCGAGCGTCCCGACAGCGTCATGTCGACGACGCGGTAGACCGGGATCATGCGGTCGAGCTGATGCTTGATCTGCTCGATCACCATCGGCGTGCCCGTGGTCACGATGGTGATGCGCGATAGGTGTTTCTGGCTCTCGGTCTCAGAGACGGTAAGACTTTCGATGTTGTAGCCGCGGCCGGAGAACAGCCCGATCACGCGCGCGAGCACGCCCGGTTCGTTCTGCACGAGCACCGAGAGCGTGTGCGACTCGTTCGGGTCGTGGCGCTCTTCGAGGAAGTAGGCGGATGCGGGCTGGTTCATGGTCGTCCCCTCAAGGAATGCTGTCACGCCATCGCCCGTTCGGCGATGGCGGCGTCCGTTCCGACCCACTGGCGGAACAGATCGAAATCGATATTGCCGCCGCTGAGGACCAGGCCGACGCGCTTGCCTTGAATCCCGTCCCGCTCCTGCAGCGCGGCCGCGAGCGCGGCGGCGCCGGCGCCTTCGGCAAGGTTGTGCGTGTCGGTCCAGTAACAGCGGATGGCGGCACCGACCTCGTCGTCAGTAACCTGCACGATGCGGGAAGCGCCCTTGCGGATCATCGCAAGCGCGTCGGCATCGGGAATGCGGGTCGCCATGCCGTCGGCGCGGGTGTTGGCGGTCTCGGTGGTGACGACGGTGCCGGCCGCGAACGACAGCGCATAGGACGGCGCCTCCGTCGACTGCACGCCGACGATCTCGGTCTTCAGGCCGAGGAGATCGCGGACGCGGATGCAGCCGCAGATGCCGGAGCCCTGCCCGATCGGCACATAGAGCAGGTCGAGGTCAGGTGCGGCCTTGAACAGCTCCAACGCATAGGTCGCAACGCCCAGCACCAGGTCGGGATGGAACGACGGCACCATGTGCAGGCCTGCGCTTTCGGCGCGCCGGACGGCTTCCTCGCGCGCGGCCTGGAAATCCTGGCCGTGCTCGACCAGCTCGGCGCCGAAGGCGCGCATGGCGCGGTTCTTCTCGACCGAATTGCCATGCGGCACGTAGATCGTCGCCGGCACCCCATGACGGCGCGCGGCGAAGGCGAGACTCTGGCCGTGATTGCCGCGCGTCGCCGAGATGATCCCCGGCGTATCAGGCTGCTCGCGCTTCAGACGATCGAGATAGACGAGCCCGCCGCGCACCTTGAAGGCGCCAGTCGGCGTGTGGTTCTCATGCTTGACCAGGACATCCGCACCCAGCCGCTCAGCTAGCAGCGGCCAGGCATGCACCGGCGTCGGCGGCACCGCGGTGCCGACAATCGCCTGCGCGCGCTCGAGCTGTCCAAGGTCGAACATCAGTCCATCTCACAAGTGACTCCCTCTCCCCGCCCTTCGCGGGGAGAGGGTTGGGGTGAGGGGCCGCCTCCGCGAGAACGGTGAGAGTTGGACTCGCGGAGAGTCCCCCTCACCCGGCGCTGCGTGCCGACCTCTCCCCGCAAGCGGGGCGAGGTGAAGGAAGTGCGCTCGCGGTGAAAGCATCATCATCACACCAGCGCCTTGCCGCCGGCGAAGGCGGTCGCGGTTGCATCGTCGGTCGCCTCTTCGGGCAACAGCATCTCGTTGTGCGCCTTGCCGGAGGGGATCATCGGGAAGCAGTTCTCGAGCGCGGCGACGCGGCAGTCGAACAGCACCGGGCGCTTGATCGCGATCATCTCCTTGATCGCGCCATCGAGATCGGCCGGCTTGATCACCTGCAGGCCGACGCCGCCATAGGCTTCGGCGAGCTTGACGAAATCCGGCAGCGCCTCGGTATAGGAATGCGACAAGCGGTTGCCGTGCAAAAGCTGCTGCCACTGCCGGACCATGCCCATGTACTGGTTGTTGAGGATGAAGATCTTGATCGGCAGTTCATACTGAACCGCCGTCGACATTTCCTGGATCGTCATCTGCACCGAGGCGTCGCCGGCGATGTCGATGACGAGGCTGTCGGGATGCGCCACCTGCACGCCGACCGCGGCCGGCAGGCCATAGCCCATGGTGCCGAGGCCGCCGGAGGTCATCCAGCGGTGCGGCTCCTCGAAGCCGTAGAACTGCGCCGCCCACATCTGGTGCTGGCCGACTTCGGTCGTGATGTAGGTGTCCTTGCCGCGCGTCAGCTCGAACAGGCGCTGGATCGCATACTGCGGCAGGATGATGTCGTTGTTCTTGCGGTAGGACAGCGAGTTGCGCGCGCGCCATTGCGCGATCTGCTGCCACCACGCCTTGATGTCCGGCCGCTTCGCTTCCGCCTTGAACACCTGCAGCAGGTCGCCGAGCACGTTGCCGACATCGCCGATGATCGGCACGTCGACGCGGATGTTCTTGTTGATCGAGGACGGGTCGATGTCGATGTGGATCTTCTTCGAGCCCGGCGAGAATGCATCGGTGCGGCCGGTGATGCGGTCGTCGAAGCGCGCGCCGACGCACAGCATGACGTCGCAATCATGCATGGTCATGTTGGCTTCGTAGGTGCCGTGCATGCCGAGCATACCGAGCCAGTTCTTGCCCGAGGCCGGATAGGCGCCGAGGCCCATCAAGGTCGAGGTGATCGGGAAGCCGGTGAACTCGACGAGATCGCGCAGCAGCTTGGAGGCCTCGGGGCCGGAATTGATGACGCCGCCGCCGCTGTAGATCACCGGACGCTTGGCGGACGCGAGCAGCGCCACCGCTTTGCGGATCTGGGCCGCATCGCCCTTGACGCGCGGCGCGTAGGAGATGTGAACGTCGGACTTGCGCGGCGGATGGTAGGTGCCGACCGCGAACTGCACGTCCTTCGGGACGTCGACCACGACCGGACCCGGACGGCCGGAGGTCGCGACGTAGAACGCCTCATGCAGGACCTTCGCGAGGTCGTTGACGTTGCGCACCAGCCAGTTGTGCTTGGTGCAGGGGCGCGTGATGCCGACCGTGTCGCATTCCTGGAAGGCGTCGTTGCCGATCAGATGCGTCGGCACCTGGCCGGTGATGCAGACCAGGGGAATCGAATCCATCAGCGCGTCGGTCAGCGCCGTCACCATGTTGGTGGCGCCCGGGCCGGAGGTCACCAGTACAACGCCGGGCTTGCCGGTCGAGCGCGCGTAGCCCTCGGCGGCGTGGCCGGCGCCCTGCTCGTGGCGCACCAGGATGTGCTCGACCTCGCTCTGCTGAAAGATCTCGTCATAGATCGGCAGCACCGCGCCGCCGGGATAGCCGAAAAGGTGCTGCACGCCGTGATCGATCAGCGCGCGGACGATCATCGCGGCTCCCGTCATCTGGTTCGGATCGTGGCTTTTGTCTTTCATGGCTGGCTCCGGATGCGCTGTCTTGGCGCGGCGTTAAGTCTTTCATTTGGGAAATAAAAAAGGGCCCGAGAGGCCCCATGCACACCGCCTGTCTGTCAGATGGCCGCTAGCCACCCCCGGCGGTGTGCCTGGGTACGACGACGATGAGTTTGGTAATAATGTTACGCATAGGCGGCTCAGGCTTCCCAAAGGTTGCGCGAACATACCGACCAATGCCCGAATGTCAAGGCAGGGACGCGTTCAGCGCGACTTTTCGTACTCTAGTGGCGTTCCTGCCGTTCGGCGAGTGCTTTTGCGCGCATGGCAGAAGCGCCGTAGCTCGCGCTCCGCTCCATCCAGGCTACGAGAGCCGTAGCCCGGATGGAGCGTAAGCGTAATCTGAGGCAGCGCGTCCCGGAGGTGGAGAAGTCCCGGATTGCGCTGCGCTCCATCCGGGCTACGGGACTACGGGAGACGTGCCTCCAGCCATCCCCTCGCCGCTTCCGGCGCCACCCATTCGAATTCCGGCAATTGGTGGCGGAACCAGGTGAACTGCCGTTTCGCGTAATGGCGGGTGTCGGCGCGGCCGATCTCGGACGCCTCCTCGCGGCTGATCTCGCCGTTGAGATGCCGGATCAGGGCCGGCACGCCGTGGGCCTTCATCGCCGGCAGCAAGGGATCGAGATGGCGCGCCGCGAGCTTTGCCACCTCTTCCAGCGCGCCGACGTTCAGCATCGCCTCGAACCGGGCATCGATCCGTGCATAGAGCTCGTCGCGTTGGGGCGCGAGGAACAGGGCAGCGAATTCGCCTGATGGCAAGAGCGGCGGCAGGCCGTCGCGATGCCATTCGGTCAGCGAGCGGCCGGTCGCCTCGACGACTTCGAGCGCGCGAGAGATCCGGGTGCGATCGCGCGGTTTCAGGCGCTCGGCATAGGCGGGGTCGCGCCGGGAAAGTTCCGCATGCAGCGCCTCGACCCCGTCGCGATCGAGCCGCGCGCGCACACCCTCGCGCACCTCGGCAGCAATCGGCGGCACCGCCGAGAGGCCGCGGGTGAGCGCCTTGAAATACAGGCCCGAGCCGCCGATGAAGATCGGCAGCCGGCTCTCGGCGCGCACCTCGGAAAGCACCTTCGCAGCATCCGCGACCCAGGCGCCGGCGGAGAAATTCACGCCGGCGTCGACATGGCCGTAGAGGCGGTGCGCGACCTGCGCCTCCTCCTCGACCGTCGGCCGCGCCGTGATGATGCGGAGGTCGCGATAGACCTGCATCGAGTCGGTGTTGATCACGACACCGCGAGCCCTTTGCGCAAGGTCGAGTGCCAGCGCCGACTTGCCGCTGGCGGTCGGCCCTGCGATAAGCACCGCTCTTGTCCCAGCTTGCGAAGCCGCCGCCATGTCGCTCGTCGCCACCCTCATCTGCAATCCCGCCAATCCGGCGCTCGACTCCACCATTGTCGACGGCGCGCTGGCCGTCCTGCCCTCGCCCGGCGCGGCGCAGTGGCTGTTCGACGAGGTCGCCGTCGACATCCCCTTTGACGGCAGCGAGGATATCAAGGCGATCGAAGCCCGCCTGCAACAGGCGCGCGGCGACCTGCCGATCGATATTGTGGTGCAGCCTCGCGCCTTCAGGCGCAAGAAGCTTTTTCTCGCCGACATGGACTCCACCATGATCGGTCAGGAATGCGTCGACGAGCTCGCCGATTTCGCCGGGCTGAAGGAGCATGTCTCAAAAATCACCGAGCGCGCGATGCGCGGCGAGATCGCCTTCGAGCCGGCGCTGCGCGAGCGCGTCGCACTATTGAAGGGCCTACCCGTGAGCGTGGTCGACGAGGTCCTGGAAAAGCGCATCACGCCAACGCCGGGCGGCCGCGAACTGGTGATGACCATGCGCGCCAATGGCGCCTGGACCTGCCTGATCTCGGGCGGCTTCACGCTGTTCACCAACGCGATCGCCGCCAAGATCGGCTTCCAGGAGAACCGCGCCAATGAGCTGATCGCGCGCGACGGCAAGCTCGCGGGCGAGGTGAAGGAGCCAATCGTCGGCCGCGCCACCAAGCTCGCCACGCTGATCGAACTGCGCGAGGCCTTCGACCTCGATGCCATCGACACGCTGGTCGTCGGCGACGGCGCCAACGACCTCGGCATGATCGAGGCCGCCGGCCTCGGCGTCGCCTACCACGCCAAGCCCGCGGTCGCAGCGGCCGCGGCAGCGCGGATCGACCACGGCGACCTCACCGCGCTGCTCTACGCACAGGGCTATCGGCGGGATGAATTCGTCGAGGGATAGGCCCTCACCCGTCGTCACCCGCGAAGGCGGCTGACCCAGTATTCGAGCGCGGCCTGTTATTCACGCCGGCGATTACTGGATACTCCGCCTTCGCGGAGTATGACAGTCGAGCGCGGAACGGCCTGCGGCGCGTTACTGCACGCTCAGCGCCACGAAGCGCAGTTCTCCGTCGCCGTTGGAGACGAGCAGGAGGACCGACTTCTTGCCGTCCTTCTTCAACTGGTCGACGCGCTTCTTGATGTCGGCGGCGCTCGCGACCGCTTCCTGCGCGACCTCGACGATGACGTCGCCGGCGGACAGGCGCTTTTCGGCGGCATCGGAGGTACCATCGACGCCGGTGATGATCACGCCCTTCACGCTGTCCTTGATCTTGTACTTGGTGCGGAGATCCTTGTTCAGCACCGCAAGATCGAGCCCGAGCGCCTTCTGGGTCACCGGCTTCTCCGCCGGCTCGTCCTTGGTCTTGGCGTTGGCCTGCTGCACCTTGTCGGTGTCCTCGAGCCGGCCGAGCGTGACCCGCTTGGTCTCCTCATTGCCCTTGCGGATGACGACGACGTCGACTTCCTTGCCGACGGCGGTGTCGGCGACGACGCGCGAGAGATCCTTGGGATCCTTGACGTCCTTGCCGTCGAACTTGACCACGACGTCGCCAGGCTCGATGCCCGCGGGTTTCGCCGGCCCCTTGTCGTCAATGCCCGCGACCAGCGCGCCGCGCGCCGGCTTGATGTTGAGGCTGTCGGCGATCTCGTCGGTGACCTGCTGGATTCGGACGCCGAGCCAGCCGCGGCGCAGCTCGCCAAATTTCTGCAGTTGATCCACGACGGCAGCGACCGTCTTCGACGGCACGGCAAAGCCGAGGCCGATCGAGCCGCCGGTCGGCGAGATGATCAGTGTGTTGACCCCGACCACTTCGCCATCGAGGTTGAACAGCGGTCCACCCGAATTGCCGCGGTTGATGGCGGCGTCGGTCTGGATGTAGCTGTCGTAGGGACCCTGGCTGATGTCGCGGTTGCGCGCCGACACGATGCCGGCGGTCACCGAGCCGCCGAGGCTGAAGGGGTTGCCGATCGCGATTACCCATTCGCCGAGCCTGAGCTTGTCGGAATCGCCGAACTTCACCGCAGTCAGCGGCTTCGGCGGCTTGAACTTCAGGACGGCGAGATCGGTCTTCTTATCGACGCCGACCAGCTCCGCCTTAACCTTGGTGCCGTCGTTCATGATGATGTTGATCTCGTCGGCATCGGCAATCACGTGGTTGTTGGTCACCACGATGCCTGCGGTGTCGACGATGAAGCCGGAGCCGAGCGAGTTGGTCTTGCGCGGCTGAAACTCGCCGTTCTTGTCCCCGCCCTTGCCACCACCGGGGCCACGGCGGTTCTTGAAGAAGTCGTCGAAGAACTCCTCGAAGGGCGAGCCCGGCGGCAGTTGCGGCATGGCGCCGCCGCCCTTGGCCTCCACCGTCTGCGACGTCGAGATGTTCACGACCGCATCGATCACCTTTTCGGCAACGTCAGCGATGCCGTCGGGTCCTCGCGCGAAGGCCGCTGGCACTGAGGCAAGCACGCCGGCGGCGCCGATGGCAATCGCGGCTCCCATCAGGCGCAGGCGACGGCTCAAGGCGGGTCTGGCACCGGTCATGTCAGCTTCTCTCCAGGAAATACGATATTCCGCCCACAGTGCGCCCGAACGGGGTGGCCGCGCAAGCATTTGAGACAACCATTCCGGCGAAAAACCGGCGCCCTACGGCTCACGATTGCGTTGGACCGATAAGTTCCGGCCAGCCAATTTTTTCCGTCGTGGCCGGGCTTGTCCGTCTTCGCTGTCGCTTCGCCCCGGGCCCGCACGGGGGGGCTGGGCCCCGGGCGCGCGGAAGGGTCCTCCCCCGGGGCGGGGCCCCGCGGCTGTCCAACGTGAGCAGAGGCGGCCACACCCCCTGAGTGTGAGTCGCCCC
>NZ_JBVAPG010000165.1:0-17070 GCF_055413685.1 Bradyrhizobium sp. LeoA1Lang
TAACGTTCGCGGCGAGCGGCACCGGGCTTCTAGCTCCAGACGCTCCTTCCGCGAAACGCGGACTTCTCTTGCTTCGGGAATCATCCCGATCTTGAATCACGACTCACGTTCTATGAAAAGTGGGTACTAGGCGCGCAAGAAGTGGCGCATCCAGATCAAGCGCCTGTGAGCCGAGTGTCGCGGTCGCGACACGCTGTCCGGCCTAGGACAGGCGGGAGACGGAAAATAGCCGAGATAAATCAAGGCTCGACGTTTGGCACGAGCCTTGAAGGAAAGCCGTCGCGCATCGCCTGCCAAGGAATCGGAGTTTATGGCTTACAAGATAATCGCCTCCCAGTGCACCGTCTGCGGCGCATGTGAGTTCGAATGCCCGAACGCAGCAATCAGCCTCAAGAACGACATATATGTAATTGATCCGAAGAAGTGCACCCAATGCGAGGATCAGTGCGACACGCCGCAATGCGCCGTTATCTGCCCGGTGCCCGGCACGTGCGTGCAGGCATAAGGAGCGACCGATGAGCGGGTCCGCTGCGCGCAGCAAGGTTGAAGCGCGATCGGTGGCCGCCTTTCTGATGGGCGGCCTCGCTGGCCCCGAGCTGCGGGTGACTTACGCGATCGCGTATGCGGCGAAGGGCGCGCGCCGCGGCCGTCGTCGGGCATGGCCGGAGTCCTTGCGCGAGCGGCGGAGCGGGCAATGGTAGCCGTACAAGAGACGGTCGAGCGCGTCAGGCGCATCGACGTCGATCAGTATCGATATGGGTTCGAGACGCTTATCGAATCCGAAAAGGCCCCCAAGGGGCTCTCGGAAGATATCGTCCGCTTCATCTCAGAGAAAAAGAACGAGCCGGCCTGGATGCTGGAATGGCGCCTGGAGGCGTACCGCCGCTGGCTGACCATGACCGAGCCGACCTGGGCGCGCGTCAACTATCCCAAGATCGACTACCAGGACCTCTACTATTACGCGGCGCCGAAGCCGAAGAAGACGCTGTCATCGATCGACGAGATCGATCCCGAGATTCTCAAGACCTATGAGAAGCTCGGCATTCCCTTGCGGGAAGTCGCGATCCTCGAGGGCGTCGAGCCGCCTCCGGGCGGAGAGCCTTCGGAACAGCGGAAGATCGCGGTCGACGCCATCTTCGATTCGGTGTCGGTTGCGACCACCTTCCAGAAGGAATTGAAGAAGGCCGGCGTGATCTTCATGCCGATCTCGGAAGCGATCCGCGAGCATCCTGAGCTGGTGCGCAAATATCTCGGCAGCGTGGTGCCGACGTCGGATAACTTCTTCGCCACCTTGAACTCGGCGGTGTTCTCCGACGGCTCGTTCGTCTACGTGCCGCCGGGCGTGCGCTGCCCGATGGAATTGTCGACCTATTTCCGCATCAACGAGCGCAACACCGGCCAGTTCGAGCGCACGCTGATCATCGCCGACAAGGGCTCGTATGTCTCTTACCTCGAAGGCTGCACCGCGCCGCAGCGCGACGAGAATCAGTTGCACGCCGCCGTGGTCGAGCTGGTTGCGCTCGATGACGCCGAGATCAAATATTCGACGGTGCAGAACTGGTATCCCGGCAACTCGGAAGGCAAGGGCGGCATCTACAACTTCGTCACCAAGCGTGGCGACTGCCGTGGCGACCACTCGAAGATTTCCTGGACCCAGGTCGAGACCGGTTCCGCCATTACCTGGAAATATCCGAGCTGTATCCTGCGCGGCGACAATTCGCGCGGCGAGTTCTACTCGATCGCGATCTCGAACGGTTACCAGCAGGTCGACTCGGGCACCAAGATGATCCATCTCGGCAAGAACACCTCGAGCCGGATCATCTCCAAGGGCATCGCCGCCGGCAAGTCGCAGAACACCTATCGCGGCCTCGTCACCGCGCACCGCAAAGCCACCGGCGCGCGCAACTACACCGCCTGCGACTCGCTTTTGATCGGCGACAAATGCGGCGCGCACACCGTGCCTTACGTCGAGGCGAAGAACTCGTCGGCGACGTTCGAGCACGAGGCGACGACCTCGAAGATCTCTGAGGATGTCCTGTGCTACTGCGTGCAGCGCGGACTGAGCCAGGAGGAAGCGGTCGGCCTCGTCGTCAACGGTTTCGTCAAGGACGTGCTGCAGCAGCTCCCGATGGAGTTCGCGGTCGAGGCGCAGAAGCTGATCTCGATCTCGCTCGAAGGTTCGGTTGGATAATCCTCATCCCTGGCGGGCCTGCCGTAGCGGCGCCTTGAGGATGCTACCCTAGGAAAACTGTAATGGCATTGCTTGAAGTGAAAGATCTCCAGGTTCGTGTCGAGGATCGCGAGATCCTCCATGGCCTGTCGCTGACCGTGAATCCCGGCGAGGTCCACGCGATCATGGGGCCGAACGGCTCCGGCAAATCGACGCTCTCGCACGTCATCGCCGGCAAGCCGGGCTATGAGGTCACCGGCGGACAGATCCTGTTCCGCGGCGAGGATCTCTTGGAGATGGCGCCCGACGAGCGCGCCGCCAAGGGCGTGTTTCTGGCGTTCCAGTATCCGGTCGAAATCCCCGGGGTCGCCACCATGAACTTCCTGCGCACCGCGCTGAATGCGCAGCGCAAGGCGCGCGGCGAGAGCGAATATTCGACGCCGGACTTCCTGAAGAAGGTCCGCGAGGTCGCAAAGTCGCTCAACATCCCGCAGGACATGCTCAAGCGCGGTGTCAATGTCGGCTTCTCCGGCGGCGAAAAGAAGCGCAACGAGATCCTGCAGATGGCGCTGTTCGAGCCGAGCCTCTGTATCCTCGATGAAATGGATTCCGGCCTCGACATCGACGCGCTGAGGATCGCGGCCGACGGCGTCAACGCGCTGCGCTCGCCCGAGCGTGCCATGGTCGTGATCACCCACTACCAGCGCCTGCTCAACTACATCGTGCCGGACTATGTGCACGTGATGGCGAAGGGGCGTGTCGTGAAGAGCGGCGACAAGCATCTCGCGCTGGAGCTCGAGGCCGCCGGCTACGCTCCGTTCGAGCACGCGGCCTAGAGAGCGCAAGGAGTTTTCGATGAACCTGGTTCTGTCAAAAACCGATCCCGGACGCGCGGTGGGCAATGTGTTCGTCAAGGTCAACGGACGGCTGCCCGGCGCAGGCTCTGTTGCCGACATCCGCGCGAGGGCATTCGACGCTTACAAGCGCGTCGGCTTACCGCACCGGCGGATCGAGGAATGGAGATACACCGACCTGCGCGCGCTAATGCGCCACGTCCTACCGCTCGCGCCGCAACCGGATGCGGCTGCGCTCGCGCGGGCAAGGGCTGCAGTCGCGCAAGCTGCCGTCGAGAAGGGAGCGATCGAGGGCGCAGCGAAGCTAGTGCTCGTCGATGGTTTGTTCGCGCCCAATCTCTCCGACATCGCCGAGTTGGGCCGGAGCGTCAACGTGCGCACGCTGCGCGAAGTTCTGGACGATCCAGCTAACGAGGGGAGAGGCGACCTGCTGCTGACCGCAACGACGGATGCGGTGATCTCGCTCAATGCCGCGATGGTGACCGACGGCGTGGTCATCACGGTCACCGACGGCACCGAGTTATCCCGACCGATTCAAATCGTCCATGTCGCAACCACCTCGTCGGCGTCAAGCTTCACTCGCTCGCATCTGAGGCTTGGCAAGGGCGCGCAGGCGGCCGTGGTCGAAAGCTTTGTGGCGGCCGAAGGCGCCCGCAACCATCAGGCCAATGATGCGGTGATCGTCTCGGTTGGTGAGGCGGCCAATCTTGCCCATCTGCACGTTCTGGCGGACGGGGCGGACGCCACCAACATTTCCTCCGGATTGTTCGCGGTCGGGGCGAGCGCGAAACTCAAATTGTTCAGCATGATCTGTGGTGGTGCTGTGAGCCGATACCAGGCATTCATCACATTGGCGGGCGAGGGCGCCGAGCTCTCCGTCAACGGCATCAACCTGCTGAGGGACAAACAGCATGGTGACACGACCTTGGTCGTCAACCACGCTGTGCCGCATTGCACGAGCCGGGCGAATTTCCGCGCGGCCGTCGACGACCGTGGCCACTCGGTATTCCAGGGCCGCATCATCGTGCGTCCTGATGCACAGAAGACGGACGGCAGGATGATGACGCGTGCGCTTTTGCTGTCCGACGAGGCTGAAGCCGACAACAAGCCGGAGCTGGAGATCTTTGCCGACGATGTCACCTGCGGCCATGGCGCGGCATCCGGCGCACTGGATGAGACTCTGCTGTTCTATCTACGCGCACGCGGCCTTTCCGGGAAGGAGGCACAGGCGCTCTTGGTCCAGGCTTTCCTCGGCGAAGCTATCGAGGAAATCGCCGACGGGAGGTTACGCGAATTCGTGATAGTACTGGCCGAGCGCTGGCTGGAGGCGAGGGGATGAGCGCGCATCCGGCGGTCGCCAACGGCGCTTACGATGTTGCGCGGGTGCGCGAGGACTTTCCGGCGCTGGCGCTGCAGGTCTATGGCAGCCGCAGGTCTATCTCGATAACGCCGCCTCGGCGCAGAAGAGCCAAAGGCGGTGCTCGATCGCATGATGCAGGCTTACACGTCCGAATATGCCAACGTGCATCGCGGTCTGCACTATCTGGCTAACGCCGCGACCGAGGCCTATGAGGGCGCCCGCACCAAAGTGGCGCAGTTCCTCAACGCGCGCCTCACCGAAGAGTTTGTCTTACTCGTAGCGCTACCGAGGCGATCAATCTGGTCGCCCAGACTTTCGGCCGCGAGCGCATCTCACCCGGGGATGAGATTGTTCTCTCGATCATGGAGCACCGCGCCAACATCGTGCCCTGGCATTTTCTGAGGGAACGCCACGGCGTTGTCATCAAATGGGCGCCAGTGGACGACGAGGGCAATTTTCTCCTCGAGGAGTTCGAGCGGCTTCTGACCGAGCGCACCAAAATGGTTGCGATCACACAGATGTCCAACGCGCTCGGCACTGTCCTGCCGGTGAAGGAGATCGTGAGGATCGCGCATGCGCGCGGCATCGAGGTGTTGGTCGACGGCTCGCAAGGCTGCGTCCATCTGGATGTTGATGTCCGCGACATTGATTGCGATTTTTACGTGATGACGGGCCACAAACTTTATGGGCCGACCGGTATCGGCGTGCTTTACGGCAAATATGCGCATCTGGCGTCGATGCCGCCGTTCAACGGTGGCGGCGAGATGATCCGCGAGGTCTCGCGTGACGGTGTCACATATGGTGATCCACCTCACCGGTTTGAGGCTGGAACTCCCCCGATCGTCGAGGCGATCGGTCTGGGCGCGGCTGTGGACTATATCAATTCAATAGGCAAGCCACAGATCCACAAGCACGAGAGCGCACTGCTTGCTTATGCGCAGGAGAAGCTGCGCGGCATCAATCCCTTACGCATTATTGGAACGGCGGCTGAGAAGGGCGCAATCATCTCCTTCGATATGAAGGTCGCGCATGCGCACGATTTTGCCACCGTCATCGATCGTGCAGGCGTGGCGGTGCGCGCCGGGACCCATTGCGCGATGCCGCTGCTCGAGCGGTTTGGCGTGCCAGCAACGTGCCGCGCTTCGTTCGCCCTCTACAACACCTATGAAGAGATCGATGCGCTGGCGGGTGCCCTTGTCAAAGCGCAGGAGCTGTTCTCATGAGGGCAGGAACGGGCCCAGAACCATGAGGCGCGTTGTGTATACGCGAATTGCTAATGCTATGCGCGAACCTCATATCGCTGGACGTCTCCGCCGGAGAGTGCGTCCGCTCCTTGACGCTGATTAAGAACGACGCAGACAACCGCATACCGGGTAGCCGCTGGTCTATCCGGGCGACGCTGGGATGTGCGGCAGAGCTGGCGTTTTCTTCATGATCTCTACTACACCCGCTTGAGTTCATGGCGCACGCCGCCTTCGTCATCATTCGCGCTCACGAGCCGGTTCGTCTCGAGCACAGGGCGGGTCTCTCGGCAGAGTCGAGGATCAGGTTTAGTTGCGTCAACGCGTATCAGCTAGGGCAGCCTCGGCCTCGGCTGCACACGTAAGATCATGGAGCTAAAAATCGTTCGGCGCTGCGGCTTGAGATGCTCAGGCGCTCGAACACCCCCCGCGCGTCGGCCGCGACGATCTCCCTGGTTGGTCGACCCAATAGCAGGATGGCGGCGAGGCCACGCGCAAGGCACCATCGCGGGTGAGGTGTGCACCGGTCGGGCTTCGCGACGATCCGTGAGCCAGATTGGCTGCCGCGGCCTTGCAGCTGGGTCGCTTCGTTAGATAGCTTCCGGTAGTAGGCCCCGGCAAGTATCGCAATACTCTCGCGGGCTTGTGTGGAAAATCCGCGGGTGCAAAACCATGCGTGCCCGGCTTGTTTTGTTTCGAACAGGATCAAACGAGCAGGTCTGTGGACACGTTCGATGTCGGGTTTGCAACAACAGTCCGGTCAGCCGCGCGAGTGTGGCTATCTACTTCCAACTGCGTGGATTTTTGCGTTCACGCCGCGGCTGGCATGGTCGTTGCAAACTCTTGGTCGAGAGCCGTCATCGCAACAGGAAACCTTCTGAAGGATATCAGCATGAGTCTCGCCACGACCCAGAGCATCGCGGAAATCAAAGCCCGCAACAAAGAGCTGATTGAGGAGGTGCTGAAGATCTATCCGGAGAAGACTGCGAAACGGCGCGCCAAGCACCTCAATGTTCACGAGGCCGGCAAGTCGGACTGCGGAGTCAAGTCCAATCTCAAATCGATCCCAGGCGTGATGACGATCCGCGGTTGCGCCTACGCGGGTTCCAAGGGTGTGGTGTGGGGCCCGATCAAGGACATGATCCACATTAGCCACGGTCCGGTCGGCTGTGGACAGTACTCGTGGGGCTCGCGGCGTAACTATTACGTTGGCACGACAGGCATCGATAGTTTCGTGACCTTGCAATTCACCTCCGATTTCCAGGAAAAGGATATCGTGTTCGGCGGCGACAAGAAGCTCGTCAAAATCATTGACGAGATCCAGGAGCTGTTCCCGCTCAACAACGGCATCACCATCCAGTCGGAATGCCCGATCGGCCTGATCGGTGACGACATCGAGGCGGTCTCCAGGTCAAAGTCGAAGGAATATGGCGGCAAGACTATCGTGCCGGTCCGCTGCGAGGGCTTTCGCGGCGTGTCGCAGTCGCTCGGCCACCATATTGCCAACGACGCGGTGCGCGACTGGGTGTTCGACAAGGTCTCGCCCGAGGGCAAGCCGACGTTTGAGCCGACCCCCTACGATGTCGCGATCATCGGCGACTACAATATCGGCGGCGACGCCTGGTCATCCCGAATCCTGCTGGAGGAAATGGGCCTGCGCGTAATCGCGCAGTGGTCCGGCGACGGTTCTCTGGCAGAGCTCGAGGCAACGCCGAAGGCGAAGCTTAATGTGCTGCATTGCTACCGCTCGATGAACTACATCTCACGCCACATGGAGGAGAAGTTTGGGATTCCATGGTGCGAATACAACTTCTTCGGGCCCTCTAAGATCGTGGAGTCGCTGCGCAAGATCGCCGGCTTTTTCGACGACAAGATCAAGGAGGGTGCCGAGCGGGTGATTGCAAAATATCGGCCGCTGGTGGACGCGGTGGTCGCAAAATATCGCCCGCGCCTGGAAGGCAAGAGCGTGATGCTGTTCGTTGGCGGACTGCGTCCGCGCCACGTGATCGGCGCCTATGAAGATCTCGGCATGGAGGTCGTCGGCACCGGCTACGAGTTCGGCCACAATGACGACTACCAGCGCACCGCCCAGCACTACGTCAAGGATGGCACGTTGATCTACGACGACGTCACCGGCTACGAGTTCGAACGCTTCGTCGAGAAGGTCCAGCCTGACCTGGTCGGCTCGGGGATCAAGGAGAAATATGTCTTCCAGAAGATGGGCGTGCCGTTCCGCCAAATGCACTCCTGGGACTATTCGGGTCCGTATCATGGCTATGACGGATTTGCGATCTTCGCACGCGACATGGACATGGCCGTCAACTCGCCGATCTGGAAGAGGACCAAGGCGCCCTGGAAGGATGTCCAAAAGGCGAAACTGTTAGCTGCCGAATAACGCAAAGTGACCGGCTCTCAGCCTGAGGGCCGGAGCTGATATTGATGACGCTTTTTTGAAAGGATCCTACCTATGGCGCAGAGTGCAGAACACGTGCTCGATCACTTCGAGCTGTTCCGCGGACCGGAATACCAGCAGATGCTGGCCAATAAGAAGAAGATGTTCGAGAATCCCCGCGATCCCGCGGAGGTCGAACGCATCAGGGAATGGGCGAAGACGCCCGAATATCGCGAGAAAAATTTTGCGCGCGAAGCGCTGACGATAAACCCAGCCAAGGCCTGCCAGCCGCTCGGCGCGGTGTTCGCCTCCGTTGGCTTTGAGGGCACGCTGCCCTTCGTGCACGGCTCCCAGGGCTGCGTGGCCTATTACCGCAGCCATCTGTCGCGGCACTTCAAGGAACCAAGCTCCTGCGTCTCCTCGTCGATGACGGAGGACGCTGCCGTATTCGGCGGGCTGAACAACATGATTGATGGGCTCGCCAACAGCTACAATATGTACAAGCCCAAGATGATCGCGGTCTCCACGACCTGTATGGCGGAGGTGATCGGAGACGACCTTAACGCCTTCATCAAAACGTCCAAGGAAAAAGGCTCGGTTCCAGCGGATTTCGATGTGCCGTTCGCGCACACGCCAGCCTTCGTGGGCAGCCACGTCACCGGCTATGATAATGCGCTCAAGGGTATCCTGGAGCATTTCTGGGACGGCAAGGCCGGAACAACGCCGAAGCTTGAGCGGGTGCCCAACGAGAAGATCAACTTTATCGGCGGCTTTGACGGCTACACCGTCGGCAACATCCGTGAGATCAAGCGCATCTTTGAGTTGATGGCAATCCAGTACACCGTTCTCGCCGACAATTCCGATGTGTTTGATACACCAACCGACGGCGAGTTCCGGATGTATGACGGCGGCACCACGCTGGAAGACGCCGCGAAGGCGGTTCACGCTAAGGCAACGATCTCGATGCAGCAGTGGTGCACGGAAAAGACGCTGCCGTTCATCGCACATCATGGCCATGAGGTCGTAGCGTTCAATTATCCGGTCGGCGTCTCCGCAACGGATGAGTTCCTCGTGGCGCTGTCGCGCATCACTGGCAAGGATATCCCCGAGGAATTGGCGCGAGAGCGCGGTCGCTTGGTCGACGCGATGGCTGACTCCAGTGCGCACATCCATGGCAAGAAATTCGCAATCTATGGCGATCCAGACCTCTGCTACGGGTTGGCTGCCTTCCTGCTCGAGCTTGGCGCTGAGCCGATCCATGTGCTGTCGACGAACGGCAACAAGGATTGGGAGGCAAAAATGCAGACGTTGTTTGCGAGTTCGCCGTTTGGACAGAACTGCCACGCGTATCCGGGGCGAGACCTCTGGCATATGCGCTCGCTCTTGTTCACCGAGCCGGTCGACTTCCTGATTGGCAACACCTATGGCAAGTATCTAGAGCGCGACACCGGTGTGCCACTGATCCGCATCGGTTTTCCGATCTTTGATCGGCATCACCATCACCGCTCTCCGGTGTGGGGCTATCAGGGCGGCATGAACGTGCTCGTGAAGATTCTCGACAAGATCTTCGACGAGATCGACAAGAAGACCAACGTTCTCGGCGAAACCGACTATAGCTTCGACATCATTCGTTGATGACGAATGACGCGGGCGCCATCGCCGCCAAACATCGGCGATGGCCTAAGCGCAGATGGGCTGATCTTTGCGCACAAGCTCGGTTGAGAGGAGAGATGGATGAGTTCGCTATCGGCCAGGATCCAAGAGATCTTTAATGAGCCGGGCTGCGCCAAGAACGCCAACAAGTCGGTTGCCGAGCGCAAGAAGGGCTGCAACAAGCAGCTACAGCCGGGCGGCGCCGCAGGCGGCTGCGCCTTCGACGGTGCAAAGATCGCGCTGCAGCCTTTTACCGACGTCGCCCATCTGGTGCACGGTCCGATCGCCTGTGAGGGGAACTCCTGGGACAACCGCGGTGCGTCTTCCTCTGATGCCAGCATCTGGCGCACCGGCTTCACCACTGACATGAGCGAAACCGACATCGTATTTGGGGGCGAGAAGCGTCTCTACAAGGCAATCAAGGAGATCATCAACAAGTACGATCCGCCGGCCATCTTCGTTTATCAGACCTGCGTCCCCGCCATGATCGGCGACGACATCAATGCGGTCTGCAAGGCGGCTTCGCAAAAGCTCGGCAAACCGATCATTCCCGTAAATTCGCCGGGCTTCGTCGGCCCCAAGAACCTCGGCAATAAGCTCGCCGGCGAGGCCTTGCTCGAGCATGTCATCGGCACGCAAGAGCCGGACTACACCACGCCCTACGACATCAACCTGATCGGGGAATACAACCTGTCCGGCGAGCTCTGGCAGGTTAAGCCGCTGCTTGACGAGCTCGGCATCCGCATCCTCTCCTGCATCTCCGGCGATGGCAAATATCGCGAAGTTGCCTCTTCGCACCGGGCGCGCGCTGCCATGCTGGTATGTTCGAAGGCGATGATCAACGTTGCGCGCAAGATGGAGGAGCGCTACGGCATTCCGTTCTTCGAGGGATCGTTCTACGGCATCCAGGATTCCAGCGCTTCGCTGCGCGAGATCGCGCGGCTGTTGGTCGAACGCGGCGCGCCTTCCGAACTGATCGGGCGCACCGAGACGGTGATCGCGCGGGAGGAGGCGCGCGCCTGGGCCGCGATCGAGCCGTACAAGCCGCGCTTTGCCGGGAAGAGGGCGTTACTGATCACCGGCGGTGTCAAGTCCTGGTCCGTGGTGGCTGCGCTGCAGGAGGCGGGGCTCGAGCTGGTCGGCACCAGCGTCAAGAAATCCACCAAGCAGGACAAGGAGCGCATCAAGGAGCTGATGGGGCAGGATGCCCATATGATTGAGGACATGACGCCGCGCGAGATATACAAAATGCTGACCGACGCGAAAGCGGACATCATGCTCTCGGGTGGCAAATCGCAATTTGTTGCGCTCAAGGCAGCGATGCCCTGGCTCGACATCAACCAGGAGCGCTGCCACGCCTACATGGGCTATATCGGTATGGTGAAGCTGGTCGAGGAGATCGACAAGGCGCTGTTCAACCCGATTTGGGAGCAGCTGCGTCGACCGGTGCCGTGGGACAAGGTGGCCAAGAACCGGCAGACCGAGACGATCACGAAGATGCGTGGGCGGGCTGCCGAGATCGCCGCCGATCCGCAGACGATGCGGCGCGCGAAAAAGGTTTGCTTCTGTAAGGAAGTCGATCTCGGCACCATCGAGGATGCGATCCGCTCGCATGGCCTGACCAGCGTCGAGGCAGTCCGCCAGCACACCGACGCGTTCGGTGGCTGCTGCAAGAGGCGCATCGAGGACGTCCTAGCCACCATGCCGGTTTCCTCGCCGCCTGCCATGCTGCGGGCCGCGGAATAGGACAAGTCATGGCCATTGTTACCACGCCGACGAAGGCGTGCGCGGTCAACCCGCTCAAGATCAGTCAGCCGATCGGCGGCGCATTCGCCTTCATGGGCCTGCGTGGGGCGATGCCGCTTTTGCACGGCTCGCAAGGTTGCACGTCCTTTGGGCTCACGCTGTTCGTGCGGCATTTCAAGGAGGCGGTGCCGCTGCAGACGACTGCGATGAGCGAGGTGGCGACCGTGCTCGGCGGTTATGAAAATGTCGAGCAGGCTATCCTCAACATCTATAATCGCGCCAAGCCGGAGATCATCGGGATCTGCTCGACCGGGGTCACCGAAACCAATGGCGATGATGTCGACGCCTACATCAAATTGATCCGCGAGCAACATCCGCAGCTCGCCAATTTTCCTTTGATCTTTGTCTCGACGCCTGATTTCAAGGATGCCTTCCAGGACGGCTGGGAAAAGACGGTGGCACGCCTCGTCGAGGTGCTGACGGAGGCGCTGCCGGCCGAGGCAGAGCGTGATCCCGCGCGGGTGAATGTTCTCCCCGGATGTCATCTGACGCCGGGTGACCTCGACGAACTGAGAACCATCCTGGAGGATTTCGGTCTGAAGCCATCCTTCCTGCCTGATCTTGCGGGATCGCTGGACGGGCATATCCCGGACGAATTTACGCCGACGAGCATTGGCGGCATCGGGGTTGACGAAGTCGCGAGCATGGGCCGGTCCAGCTGGACCATTGCGATTGGTGCGCAGATGCGAGGGGCGGCAGAAGCCATGCAGGCCAAGACCGGGGTGCCGTTTCGCCTGTTCGAGCGGCTCTGCGGCCTCACCCCCAACGATGAATTCATTGCTTTCCTGAGCGAGATCAGCGGCCGCCCTGTGCCAGCAAAATATCGCCGCCAGCGCGGGCAGCTGGCAGACGCGATGCTGGACGCGCATTTCCATATCGGCGGCCGCAAGCTTGCGATAGGTGCCGAGCCAGACCTCTTGTTCGACCTATCCAGCATGCTGCACGAGATGGGTGCGCAGGTCACCGCGGCCGTGACAACCACGCAGTCCCCGGTGCTGGAGCGGATCGAGACCAAGGAGGTGCTCATCGGCGATCTTGAGGATCTGGAAGAGCTTGCTAGGACGAGGGGGTGCGATCTGCTGATTACGCATTCGCATGGCCGCCAAGCGGCGGCGCGGCTGAAGATTCCATTTTACCGCGCGGGATTTCCGATGTTCGATCGGATCGGCGCGGGACACCAGCTATCCGTCGGCTATCGCGGCACGCGCGATCTGATCTTCAAAATCGCCAATCTCGTGATCGCCGACCGCGAGGAAAATCACCGGCCGACGCCCGACAGCTGGCGTAGCTGGAGTCAGCCCTTTAGGCCGGGCGGCCTCAGCGTCATCGAGGCAGCAGAGAGGTCGATTGCATGAAGGTCGCATTCGCTACCCAGGACTTGAGGCGCGTCGATGCGCATTTTGGCTGGGCCAAGAACATCGCCATCTATGATGTTGGGCCGGGCGGGCACGTATTCCTGAAGGCGGTCCAGTTCGACGGCGATTTCAAGGAGGACGGCAACGAGGACAAGCTCGCGCCCAAGATCGAGGCGATCAAGGATTGCGCCATCCTCTATGTCGCTGCTATCGGCGGCTCCGGTGCCGCCCGCGTGGTGGCCAACAATATACATCCCATTAAGGTGGGTCAGCCCGAGAACATCCTCGCCCTCGTCGAGAAGCTCGAGCGAGTGCTCAAGGGTACGCCGCCGCCCTGGCTGCGCAAGGCGCTGGCAAAAGACCAGCAGCGCACGCTCGATTTCGAAGAATGAGGACGGCCATGACTGCAGCTGCAGATATCGTGCAACCAGAGAACACGCTCGATGCGCCATTCGTGAGAGAACTGGTTAAGAGTTGGCGCGCCCAGGACATTTATGGCGCCTGGGACGGCAAGAGCGATCTCGATCTGCTCGAACCGTATATTCTGGATAAAGAAAAGCGGCGCGCGCTGCCGATCGTTGGCGATCCAGATCCGGATGTGGTTTGGCGGCTGGAGCTGTTCTTCAATGCGGTCGCGCTCTCGATCGAGAAAGCGACGGGTGTGATGATCCATGCGATGCTAAAGATGCACCATGAAGGCTTTGGTCGCATGGTGTTGATCGGCGGCCGTCTGATCGTGGTGAACAAGCGCCTGCGCGATGTGCATCGCTTCGGCTTCGACAATCTCGCAAAGCTCGCCGCCGAGGGTGACAAATACGTCAAAGGCGGCATCAAGATGATCCGGAAATTTCCCGACGTGGCGAACTATTGAGGGCAGCTCATGAGCGATCTTGAAATCGTAAAAGCAGAAATGAAAAAGCTATCGGCCAAGGCGACGCAGGCCAAGATGGATCTGCACGACCTCTCGGAGGAATTGCCCGTCAACTGGACCTCGATCATGGCGGTGGCGCAGAAGGCGCACGATGCCTTTGCCGAACTCGAGCGCAAGCGCGAGGACCTCAAGGCCCTGGAAAGGGCCTAGTAGCAGTCTGCTGAAGAACCCCCTGGCCACGGAGGGAGCTTGATGATTCACTTTTATCATCTCGAACCGGCGGAGACGATCATGCGGGGCAGGTTTACGGATCAAAGCGGCCTCTTTTCGTACATCGCGCCGGATAAGCGTGTGCCAGCGAACCATCCGCTGCGGAAGGTCCGGGAACTTGTCCGGGATGTATTGAGTGATTTGAACCGCAGCCTTGGGAGGCTCTATCCCAACGAGGGACGTCCTTCGATCCCTCCAGAGCGATTGCTGAGCGCCTTGCTGCTGCAAGTGTGCATCCGCTCGGAACGCCAGTTGATGGAGCAACTGGACTACAATCTTTTGTATCGCTGGTTCGTGGGACTGTCGCCGGACGATCCAGTCTGGGACCCGACCACCTTCACCAAGAACCGGGAGCGGCTGCAGAACGGCGATGTGTTCACGAAGTTCATGACCAAGCTTCTGAACCATTCTCAGGTCAAATCGCTATTGTCGGACGAGCATTTTTCGGTGGACGGGACGCTGATCGAAGCCTGGACTTCGAAGAGTTTTCGCCCCAAGGACGGCAGCGGCAACGATGATGACGGCGCCAACTTCCACGGCCAGAAGCGCAAGAACGACACCCATGCGAGTACCAGCGATCCGGACAGCAGGCTTTATCGCAAGGCGGCCGGATGCGAGGCCAAGCTTTGCTATATGGGCCACGCCACCATGGAGAACCGGCACGGGCTGGCGGTGGCCGGCAGGGTCACGCATGCCAATGGCATCGCCGAACGCCGGGCTTCGGAGACCATGCTGAAGGCGAGACGCAAAGCCGCAGGCTGCCGCATCACGGCCGGTGAGGACAAGGCGTACGATACGGCCGATCACGTCGCCAATCTTCGCGCCATCGGCGTGACGCCGCATGTGACACAGAACCAGGCCGTCACCAAAACCGGCAAGAACCGCAACAGCGCCATCGACGAACGAACCGCGCGGCATCCGGGATACGGCATGTCGCAATCGCGCCGGGCGATGGTCGAGTGCATTTTCGGATGGGGCAAGCAGCATGGCACGATGCGCAAGACCAAACATCGTGGCATCGCTCGCGTCGCCGCCGACTTCCTGCTCAATCTGATCGCCTATAACCTGATCCGGATTCCCAAACTGCTTGCCGTTTAGCCACCCCGCGTCAGGGGGGCACCAACCAACAGGTTAAAAAATTACATCCAACTCCACCGCGCCGCTCCAACAACGACCGCCGACAATACGAAAACTCTCCATTTCAAGCTTTTTCAGCAGACTGCTTTAGAGGGTATCCGATCATGTCATTTGCAACGCGCGACGGCCGTGACTGGACACCGGAGTACCTGATGTCGATTGATGCCAAGAAGTGCATCGGCTGTGGCCGTTGTTTCAAAGTCTGCGGTCGCGACGTCATGACGTTGAAGGGCATCAACGAGGAGGGCGATCTTGTCGATCTGGACGACGACGAAGACGATGAGATCGAGAAGAAGATTATGGTGATGAATGACCAAGGCGCTTGTATCGGTTGCGGCGCCTGCGCCCGGGTTTGTCCGACCAACTGCCAAACTCACCAAACCGCCGCAACGCAAGCCGCTTGAGAGCGAGCTCTGTCCGCCTTTTGCCGCGAGCAAGCGGGAGTTGGGCGGCGAAGCCATGAACTGCGCTCGAGGATAGACCCGCTTGGCGCCGGGCGCATTCCCACCAGCTTGCGGATGCTGAGTCGCCCCGTCCCCAGAAAGAATCATGTCTTCGTCGGCCGCAGGTATGGGGTTCGGATGGCTCGAAATGTCTGCGCTACTATGGATCGGATACCGGCAGCCTCAATAACTTCATTCCGCTGTCGCGAAGAATGCTCAGAACAGCTCTACGGGAGGAACATCATGATCTCACGTCGTCTTGTGATCGGTGTGCTCGGGGCGGGACTGGTAGCGTTCGCGCTCCTTGCCACCCCGGTGGCGCTGGCCTTTTCGCCCGAAGCGCGCAATGCGAAGCTTGATCAAACCCTTAAGGAATTGGTCGAAGGCTGCAGTACTCCGGGTATTGTGGTGCTGATCCTTCAGAATGGCCGCCCGGTCTACAGCCGCAGCGTCGGCGTTCGCAAGGTGGGGAGCGCCGTGCCGATCGGCGAGAACGACATATTCCGCCTCGCCTCAATGACCAAGGCTGTCACCTCGGTGGCAGCGATGATCCTTGTCGAGCAGGGCAGGGATCGGCCTGGACGATCCGGTCAGCCGTTTCCTGCCCGAGTTCGCCAAGTTGCAGGTGCGCGGTCCTGACGGCACTGAGGGTCCTGCGAGCAGGCCGCCGACAATTCGCGAACTGCTGACCCATACGGCCGGATTCTCCTATAACTTCATCAATAATCCCCGGCTCGTTAATGCATACCGCGAAGCGCGCGTGACCGACGGGCTAGACCAGGGCGAGGTAACCACGGCCGAAGCGATGCAGCGTCTCGCCTTCGTTCCGCTTGGCTATCAGCCTGGTACAGGCTGGGAATACTCGCTGGCCACTGACGTGCTCGGGGCTGTCATCGAGAAGGTGACGGGAGCCAGCCTGGGAGCTTTTGTAACCGAGCGCATCGCAAGACCTCTGCGCATTGAGAGCTTTGTGTTCAACGCACCTGAGACCATGCGCTCACGGTTCGTGCAGGTGACACGGCCCGCACAGGTCACGGGCGCACTCGGCACGGGCTACGTTCCGGTGGTGGCACCTGAGGCTGTGCCGTTCCCTCCAACCAAGGGCACCGCCGATTTCGACCCGAACCGCGCCTTCTCTCTGACCGCCTATCACTCTGGCGGCGCCGGCATGAGCGGCACTATCGGGGACAACGGGCGGTTCCTGCAAATGCTGCTGAACGAAGGCGAACTCGACGGCGTGCGGGTGCTCCGCGCGGAAACGGTGCGGCAGATGACGCAGAACGCGACCGGCAACATGCCGACGCTTCCCGGGCCGGGTTGGGGCTTCGCGCTGGGCTTTGGGATCGTGATCGATCCGGCTGCAGCCAAGAGCCGCCTTCCGGCGGGCAGCTACGAGACTGTGAATCTTTTTATATCGGGCGCGTGGCAGCTGTGATTCTCTTCGCGGATTGATTTGCAGGAGGGGGATGATGGCTGGTGACGAGTTGTTTGGAGAGCTGCCGGAACAAGCGGAGCCAC
>NZ_JBVAPG010000166.1:0-17070 GCF_055413685.1 Bradyrhizobium sp. LeoA1Lang
AACCGCATCCGCTCTTCCACGGTACAGGTCTCCTTCCACCCCATCGGCAAGGTCCTCCTTGCCGACCAGTTGACCTGTTACCCATGTCGCCGGTCTATTCTGTTACCCATGTAGCCGGTCAGGACCGTTGCGCCCTCTCCCCTTGTGGGAGAGGGCAGCTCAGCCATTGGCCACAAGGAAGGGTCGGCGATCACGCCACCGCGCCGCTTGCGCGCAGCTTGCTGATCGCGGCCTCGTCATAGCCCGCCTGCCGCAGGATCTCGTCGGAGTGCTCGCCGACTTCCGGCGGCTTGCGCGGCTGCACCTTTTTCTCTCCGTCGATGAAGATCGGGCTGTTGACGGTCAGCATGGTGTCGTTCTCGAACCGCACCAGCACCTCGTTCTCGATCATCTGCTTGTCATCAGGGATGTCGTCGAGGATGCCGACCACGCCGAACACGAGGCCATTGCCGTCGAGGATCTTGCGCCACTCGGCGAGGTCTCTGGTTACGAAGATTTCGTCGAGGATCTTGATCAGTTCCACCGAGCGCGCATGGCGGCCGGCCTTGGTGGCGAAACGCTCGTCGGTGACGAGGTCCTCGCGGCCGAGGCAGCGCGCCAGCGTCGGCCATTGCCGCTCCTCGTTGAGCAGCGACAGGATGATCCAGCGCCCGTCCTTGCACTTGTAGTGGTTGGTCACCGCGTTCAGCGCCTCTTCGCGCGGCTTGCGCTTGGAGAATTTCGCGCCGCAAAGCTTTGCCTGTGCCAGCACGCTGTTGGCCCAGACGCCATTCGCCATCAGGTTGGTCGAGACATGCGAGCCCTTGCCGGTGCGCTCGCGCTTGAACAGCGCGGTGACGATCGCGCCGTAGAACGCCATCGCGCAGGGGTGGTCGCCCATGCCGGCAACAGAGCGCGCGGGCGTGGTGTCCTCGTCGGCGCGCACCAAATCCATCAGTCCGGAACGCGCCCAATAGGCGTTGCTGTCGAAGCCCGGCTTGTTGGCTTCCTCGCCTTTTTCGCCGTAGCCGGTGAAGGAGGCGTAGATCAGGCGGTCGTTGAGATGGGCGAGATGGTCATAAGTGATGCCGAGCTTGGCGCGCACCTGCGGCGGCATGTTGGTGATGAAGACGTCGGCCTCGGCGACGAGCTTGTACAGCACCGCCTGCGCCTCTGGCTTGGTGAGGTCGAGCGCCAGGCTCTTCTTGTTGCGCGCCTCCAGGAGCCAGGCGAAATTGTGCTCGGTATGGGGATAGCCGGGCAGGTTCGGCAGGTTGCGGTAGGGATCGCCGGCCCCGGGTGGCTCGATCTTGATCACATCGGCCCCGAAGTCGGACAGCACGGTCGCGGCCGCCGGCGCCGCAATGAAGCTCGCGCAGTCCAGAACCTTCAAGCCTTCAAAGATACCTTTTTCCATCGTGCCGTCGCTCCCGTGACGTTTGTTGCTGTTGTTCGTGAGGCGGAATTACCGCTGCCGATGATCCCGAGGAAGCGACATTTGACCCATGTAGGGTGGGGGATGCAACGGGTTCGCGACGACCGCGGTGCCGTAGGGTGGGCAAAGCGTTAGCGTGCCCACCTTTGGTCGGCACGCTGCGCTTTGCCCACACTACGAAACTGGCTAGTCCCCGCCCGCGAGCAGCGCCGCATTGCCACCGGCGGCGGCCGTGTTGACGGTCACTGTCTGCTCGGTCGCAAACCGCGCCAAATAATGCGGGCCGCCGGCCTTGGGACCGGTGCCGGAGAGGCCGCAACCGCCGAACGGCTGCACGCCGACGACGGCGCCGATCATGTTGCGGTTGACGTAGATGTTACCGACCGAAAGGCGCTCGACGATATCCTCGACGGCGTCGTCGATGCGCGAGTGGATGCCGAGCGTCAGTCCGTAGCCCGTCGCCTCGATCGCGCGCAGCACGTCACCAAGATTTTCCGCGCGGTAGCGCACCACGTGCAGGATCGGGCCGAACACCTCCTTGGTGAGCTGGCTTGCGCTCGCCAGTTCGAAGATGTGCGGCGCGACGAAATTGCCCTCCGGCGCAGTGCCGGCGAAATGCACGCGCGCCTCCCGCTTCATCCCTGCGATGTGCGCATCGAGCCGCTGTTTTGCTTCCGCATCGATCACCGGTCCGACGTGGGTTGAGGGATCGGTGGGATCGCCGAGTTTCAATTCGCGCGCGGCGCCGGCGATCATCTCGATTGTGCGGTCGGCGACGTCGTCCTGGACGAACAGCAGCCGCAGCGCCGAACAGCGCTGTCCGGCGGAGCGGAACGCCGAGGTCACGACGTCGTCGGCAACCTGCTCGGGGAGCGCGGTGGCATCGACGATCATCGCATTGATGCCGCCGGTCTCCGCGATCAGCGGCACGATCGGGCCATCCTTGGCGGCCAGCGTGCGGTTGATCGAACGCGCGACTTCGGTCGAGCCGGTGAAGACGACGCCTGCGATGTCCGGATGCGCCACCAGTGCCGCGCCGATCCGGCCGTCGCCCTGCACGAGCTGCAGGGCAGAAGCAGGCACGCCCGCCTCGTGCAGTAGCGCTACCGCCTCAGACGCGATCAACGGCGTCTGCTCGGCCGGCTTTGCCACCACCGAATTGCCCGCAATCAATGCGGCCGTCACCTGCCCTAGGAAGATCGCCAATGGAAAATTCCACGGCGAGATCGCGACGAAGACGCCGCGGCCGCGCAAGACGAGCACGTTGCTCTCACCGGTCGGTCCCGGCATCGCCTCGCCGTCGCCGAACAGCTTGCGACCCTGCGCGGCGTAGTAGCGGCAGAAATCGGTAGCCTCCCGCACCTCGGAGAGCGCGTCATCCAGCGTCTTGCCGCCTTCGCGCTGCAGCAGCGCGATGAAATGCGCGGCGCGTTGCTGCAGGAGCTCCGCGGCGCGTTCGAGGATTTTCGCGCGCGTCTCGGCCGGCGTCCGGCTCCAGCGGGCAAAACCGCCGCGCGCCGCGGCGACCGCAGCATTCGCTTTTTCCGCAGTCGATTCGACGATACGTCCAGCCGGCACTGTTTCGGTGCCGATCGCCGATAACAGGCGATTCAGTGCGGCGCGTTCGCCGAACTCGATGCCGCGCGAATTCTGCCGCTCCGGCCGATAGAGATCCTGCGGCGGCGGGATGTTCGGATGCCGCGCATGCTCTGCCGTGCCGATGATGTCGGCCGGCCGGCGCAGCAATGTCTTTACGGGCACCGCCTCATCGGCCGCGAGCGCGACGAAGGACGAATTGGCGCCGTTCTCGAGCAAGCGCCGCACCAGATAGGCGAGCAGGTCGCGATGGCTGCCGACCGGCGCATAGGTGCGGAAGGCGATGTCGGAACGGTCCATGGCAAGCTGCGCATAAAGCGCTTCGCCCATGCCATGCAGGCGCTGGAATTCGAAGCTGCTGCCGTCGCCGGCGAGTTCCAAGATGGTCGCGACGGTGAGCGCGTTGTGGGTCGCGAATTGCGGAAACAGACGCGGCCGCAACGCCAACAGTTTCTTTGCGCAGGCGATGTAGTTCAAATCGGTCAACGTCTTGCGGGTGAACACCGGATAGTCGTCGAGCCCGCGCTCCTGCGCGCGCTTGATCTCGGTGTCCCAATAGGCGCCCTTGACCAGCCGCACCATCATCCGGCGGTTCGCGCTTCGCGCGAGCTGGTCGACATAGTCGATCACCTCACCGGCGCGCTTTTGATAGGCCTGGATCGCGAGGCCGAAGCCGTCCCAGCCGGCAAGCGCATCGTCGGCAAACGCCGCGGCGATCACGTCGAGCGACAATTCCAGCCGGTCGGCTTCCTCGGCATCGACGGTGAAGTTCAGGTTGAAGGCCTTGGCCTGCCGCGCAAGTTCGACCAGCCGCGGCACCAGCTCGCGCATCACGCGACCGTGGCTCACCGCCTCGAAGCGCGGATGCAGGGCGGAGAGTTTGACGGAAATGCCGGGCCGGTCGGGCAGGGCACGGTTGTCCGCCGCGCGCCCGATCGCCTCGATCGCGCGCGCATAGGAGTTGAAGTAGCGTTCGGCATCCTCGGCGGTGCGCGCACCTTCGCCGAGCATGTCGAAGGAATAGCGCGGCCTCTCAGCCGACTGCGAATTCGCCCGCGACAGCGCTGCCTCGATGGTCTCGCCGAGCACGAAGTGGCTGCCCATCAGCCGCATCGCCTGCCGCGTGGCGGCGCGCACCGCCGGCGCGCCGAGCCGTTTTGTCAGTCGTCCGATCGTACCCTGCGGGGTCTCGCCGGGCTGAATCACCCGCGCGGACATGCCGAGCGCCCAGGCCGAGGCATTGACCAGGAACGCGCTCGATTTGGTCTCGTGACGGACGAAATCGCCCTGAGCCAGCTTGTCCTCGATGAACAGGTCGGCGGTGCGCGCATCGGGCACGCGCAGCAGGGCTTCCGCCAGCACCATCAGCGCCAGGCCCTCCTTCGTTGAGAGCGCGAATTCGCGCAGCATGTCCTCGATGCCGCCGAGCGGATCGTCATTGGTGCGGATCGCCTCGATCAGCCGCGTCGCGGTGGCGTCGATCCGTGCTTCCTGCTCCGCGCCAAGCCGCGCATCCAGCAGCAGCCGCGCCGCGATCGCGACATCGTCCGGCGCATAGGCCGCGCTGAAAGGTGGAAGAGAAGCGTATTCGACCGGCATGGCGTTTTCCTCAGACCCACCAAGACGTTACTTCCATCCGAACCGTATTTCGATAGACAAATTCGTACATATGGCTTAGAAAATCAGGAAATATAGGCGCTATGGCTGATATATGCCGGAACTTGATAAAATAGACCGCAAAATCCTCGAAATTCTGCAGGACGACGGCCGAATCGCCAATGTCGAGCTGGCAGAGCGCATTGGCCTGTCCCCGACCTCGGTCGGCGAGCGGCTGAAACGGCTGCAGCGCGAGGGATTTGTCGAGGGGTTCGGTGCCCGCCTCAATCCGCACCGGCTCGGCCTCGGGCTGCTCGTGTTCGTCGAGGTGATGCTCGACAAGACCACGCCCGATGTCTTCGAAAAGTTCGCCCACGCCGTGCGGGCCGCGCCGGAAGTCCTGGAGTGCCACATGGTGGCCGGCGGCTTCGATTATCTGGTCAAGGCGCGCGTCGCCGACATGACCGCCTATCGCCGCTTCCTCGGCGAGAGCCTGCTCGCGCTCCCCGGCGTGAAGGAGACGCGCACTTACGCCGTGATGGAAGAGGTCAAGCGCGACGCGCCGCTGCCGGTCTCCTAGGGCCTCCGTGTTGAAAGTCGCAATCGCGGACTGATATTGTCTGATCTGGTCAATCGCATTCGGATCGATCGTCACCCGCCATGCCGTTCTATCGTCACGAGGAAAACGACCTCGACTCCGCGGATGGCGTCGGTTTCTCTCCGGAGGACGTGCCACGCGCCGTCGCCGTTTTCGGCGGCTACATGGTCACGAAGGGCATGGAGCTCGCCATGCACGAGCATCGGAAGGCCCAGCTTGTCCTGACCTTGCGGGGCGTCGTCAGGTGCGAAGCCGACCAAGGTGTCTGGATCGTGCCGCCGCGCTGTGCGGTGTGGATTCCCGGCAATCTTCCCCACAGCGTGTCCCTCGCCGGAAATGTCGAGGTATATTGCCTGTTCGTCGAACCGGATGCGGCGCCGGCGCTGCCCAGGCGATGCTGCACGCTGTCGATCTCGCCCTTGCTGGAGCGTTTGCTGCTGCACGTTGCCCAGATGCCGGTCCTGTACGATGTCGATGGCGCCGACGGCCGGATCGCCACTGTGCTGCTCAACCAACTGTCGCTGGCGCCCGTCGAGAAGCTGAACTTTCCGATGCCGGTCGATGCCAGGCTGCGTAGGATCGCCGCCGCGATGATGGCCGACCCTTCCGACCGCGCGACGATCGACGACTGGGGCCGGCGCATGGCCGTCGCCCCGCGGACCTTGACCCGCGCCCTGAAACGCGAGACCGGCATGAGCTTCGGCCGCAGCTCCACATCCTCATTGCGCTGCAGCGTCTCGCCGAAGGGGCGTCAGTCCAGACTGTGGCGCTCGATCTCGGCTATGAGGGCGCGAGCGCCTTCGTCACCATGTTCCGCAAGGCCCTGGGCAAGCCGCCCGCCCGGTATCTGGCGGACCGCCGGATTGCCGCATGATCTCTGTCCGGCTTCGGACAAATCCCCTCGCTGGTATTGACCAGAAATCGCAATATTTTGTCCCGTTTGCGGAATGCGGTCAGGTCGGCAATTTCCTATCCTGGCTCTGACGCTAACACGCTGGCGCGCCGGCGGGCGCATTCCAGAGCATGATCCGGAAAAGTGGAAACCGGTTTTCCCTCGCGACAAACGCGAAGCGTTTGCGCGGAGATCATGCTCAAACAAAGAGAGAAGAGCCCGGAACATGGATTCACTCAGCAGCGGCCCGGTCGCGGAGGTTCTCCAATGTCTTCATCAGGAAGCGGAAGCCGCCGACGCGCCTCTGATGCAGGCTTACATGAGCGAGACGACCAATGGCGAGGCGATCAGCCAGTTCATCGAAGCTGAGACCAAGGATCTGACGGGACTCTATCACGGCCTCGCTGGCAATTTCCTGAATGTCTCCCCGGAATTCGGGCGGTTTCTCTACATGTGCGCCCGTAGCTGCAAGGCCAAGCGCATCGTGGAGTTCGGCTCTTCAATGGGGGTTTCCGCCATCTACATGGCGGCGGCGTTGCGCGACATGGGCGGCGGCCGCCTGATCGGAACCGATCTCGAGCCCAGCAAGGTCGAGCGGGCGCAAGCGAACGTCGCCGCTGCCGGGCTGGCCGACCTGGTCGAGTTTCGGGTCGGCGATGCGCGGGAAACCCTCAGACCCGGCGTCGGCGGCGACATCGACATGCTGATGCTCGACGGCGCCTTCACCCTCTATCTTCCCATTCTCAAGCTGGTGGAGCCCCATCTGAAGCCCGGCGCGATGATCATGGGCGAGAACGCCTTCGAGGAAGGCTTCGGCTATATCGACTACGTGCGCGATCCGCAGAACGGCTATCTCTCACTGCCGCTGTCGTTCGATCCGGGGCGCGGCAACGAAGTCACCGTCAAGACGAAGTGATCCGCGCGGCAGCGACGTCGAAATTTCGGTGCAAGGAGCCAACCTTTGACCCAACCCGCCCACGGGCCGGAAAATTCTGCGCCGCCGCTCGCCCCGCCGGGTCGAGTCACGCGGATGTTGCTGCGATGGCTGATGCGTCCTGCGCGCGTTGCCGCAGTCGAGACGCTCTCGCCGCACTTTCGGCTGGTCGACCTCGAAAGCGAAGCGCTCAGGAACGTCGCCTGGACGGCTGGCCAAAAGGTCCAGGTCTCGATGGGCTCGGGCCTTAGCGCGCGGACCTACACGCCGATGTCGTGGCACGCCGACAGCGGCAGGACACGAATGCTCACCTTCGCGCATGGCGACGGTCCCGGCAGCCGATGGGCAAGCGGCCTGCGCGAAGGCGACGCCTGCCAATTCTTCGGTCCGCGCCGCTCGCTCGATCTATCCGGTCTCGAATCGCCGGTGGTCCTGTTCGGCGATGAAACCTCGTTCGGCCTGGCGGCGGCACTGCGCGACAGCCTGCAGCTTGACGGTGCAATCCATGTGTTCGAGGCCTCGGATGTCGCGGAGTCGCGGCCGGTGCTGGAGGCGATCGGCCTCGGCCAAGCAACGTTGATGGAGCGCACCGCCGACGACGCCCATCTTGCCGCGGCCGAAGCCGAAATGTTGCGCCTTGCCGCAAGCGGCGCGCATTTCATTCTTACAGGCAAGGCATCGTCGATCCAGCGCGTAAGCCGCGCCTTGAAAGCAGCCGGCGTCGCATCATCGCGGGTGAAGACCAAGGCCTATTGGGCGCAGGGCAAGATCGGGTTGGACTAAAGCATGATCCGGAAAAGTGGGGGGGGGGGCGGTTTCCCCTCGCGACAAACGCGAAGCGTTTGCGCGGAGATCATGTTCAAATTGACATGCTAAAATTTGGAAGGTCTGCCACGCGCGATGTGATCCACAGGCTCTTATCCGGCATATTGGCAGGATCGAGAGGCCACGCTAATCCTCAAACCCCTCCTGGAGCTCTGGTCCTGATGGAATCAGAACCCAAGCTCTGGATTCTTGTTTTGTTGCGTTTTCTTCAAGCGAACCGGTATCCACTTCGCTCGAAAACGCTTCTGGGGTGCAGGTTTCATGAGCGACACCGATCGATCGATGCAGCACGGCCCACGCTCAACGCTCGCGGGCTTCTGCGCGGGCCTGCTGGCGCTCTTTGCATATCCTGCGGCTTCCGCCGAGATTAGCGCGGCGGTCGAGGCGCTCTACACGTCGGTGTCGATCTATCCGCCCTCGGCGAACGCAATGACGGTCTGCTACGGCTTCGTCTGCCGCCGCCGCGAGATCCTGGATTTCAGCGCCGCCGACCGCGCCGCGCTGACGCAGATCATGAATGCGGGCAGCGCCTCCGCGGCGGCCGAGCGTGCTGCGGTGCAAAAAGCGGTGACGTGGTTCGACCGTCGCATGGGTCCGATCATCGGCACCGACAAGCGGGTGGCGAAAGCCGATTTCCGCTATTTCGACGACAAGCACAATTACGATTGCTGGGACACCACCCGCAACACCACGAGCCTGCTGCTGGTCCTGCAGCAATGGAATCTATTGAAGCACCACATCGTTGGCGATCCGCATTACCGCGGCAACACGCTGGTGCTGCAGACGCCGCACAACACCGCGGTGCTGGTCGAGCGCGCCACCAAGGTGGAATGGGCCGTCGATCTCTGGCCACGCGGCTATCTGCAGCCGCCGGATGTCATGCCCGTCGCCAAATGGGTGACGGAGGACTGAAAGTGGCCGACGCGCGGATGCGCGCGCTCAGCTCCTTGTGAACGTTTCCCTCTGTTGCAATTTGTTTGGACGTCACTCCCGGACGCATCCCCGAGAGTGCGACCTTCGTCGATGATGCTAGACTTTCAAATTCTCCGCCGATGTCCGGCCGCGGTTGGCGATCTCGTCGTACTCGACCGACTGCCCTTCATTGAGCGTCGTAAGGCCGGCCTTCTGAACCGCTGAGATATGAACGAATATGTCCTTGCCACCCGATGCGGGTTGAATGAACCCGTAGCCCTTGGTCGGGTTGAACCATTTTACAGTACCTTTAGCCATTCACGTCGTCTCCGGCGGAAAATCAAATAATAAAACGAACGGGCCGGTCCCCGCACACCCCGGCATGTTCGCAAGGCGCAGGATAACGCAGATTGCGTCGCGCTTGGTAGCGCAAAGCTCACGCGTGATTTTGGCGGAAACACGCCGTTTCGCGGCGCTTTTGCGCCGTTTTGCCTATTTCCCATTCATTCCCGTGGAAAAGATCGGCCAATCGCGGCAAGTCTCGGGCATCTGTCACGGCCGGAGCTTGGTAAGTCAGCGCTCACGATCAGCGCACGCCGACGTTGACGATGCGGCAGCGATCGCCGAACGGTGCGACTAACAGACGATAATCAGGCCGCAACGACCTGATCGCCGTTGACCAGCGCGGACAGTGTGTGCGTGTCGTCGACGGTGCGCACGGTCATCGGCTCGTTGCGGCCGCGGATCGCGACTTCCTGTTCGGGAAGCGCATCGGCGGTGAGGCCCGCGGTGATGCGCACCTCCTCGGAGAAGATGGCTTCGCAGCCAAGCGTCTTGGTCATGTCCTGCAATCGCGCCGCGACATTGACGGCGTCGCCGAGCGCGGTGAACACCATGTGGTCGCGATAGCCGATGTCGCCGACGATCACCTCGCCGCCATGGATGCCGATGCCGAAGCGGATCGGCTCGGGCAGGTCATGGCTCAGGAACTGGTTCAATTCGTCGATGTTCTTGCCGATCTGTGCCGCCGCGCGCAGCGCCTGCCGGCAGGCCTGTTGCCGGCTGCTCGCGAGGCCAAACAGCGCCAGCATGCCGTCGCCGACGAACTGGTTGGGCTGGCCGCCGCTCTCGATCACCGCCTGCGACACCGCGCTGAGGAAGCGGTTGACGATGAAGACGGTGTCGAACGGCAGCCGCGTCTCCGCAAGCTGCGTCGAGCCGCGCATGTCGACGAACAGGCTGACGAGATAGCGCTCTTGCCCGATCCGCGTCGGGTTCGACGCATGCGCAGTGGCCGACATCGTGTGCGGCGTGAAGAGTTGGAAGAAGGAGAGGTCGGTGGTCGGCTTGAGCTGGCAGGCGAGTCGGATCGAGGGATCGGTCGATCCGACGCGGCTGAGCACGAAGGCCTCGCGCGGCGAAGGTTCGGGCAGCATGCTGCAGTCGCCGATGATGCGGATGCGGCAGGTCGAGCAGCGCGCGCGGCCGCCGCAGACGGAGGCATGCGGCACGTTGTGGCGCAGGCTCGCCTCCAGCACGCTCAATCCCTTGGGCACCCGGACGATGCGGCCATTGCCGTAGGACAGGCTGATCATGCCGCCGCGCCGCTCGAGGATGGCGCGTCCGCCGCGCGCGAGCAGCACCAGGCCAAGCAGGCCGACATAGCCGATCGTCATGCCGCTGGTGATGCGGTCGAGCATATCAGCCTGCTCCAGCGTGCCGACATGTTGCGCGGACAGGTTGTCGTGCCGCCACGCGGGATCGATGCTGTCGGCGATCACGGTGCGTCCGCCCTGGTAGACGCCAAGCAGCGCCAGCGTCGGGATCAGCACGGCGGCCGCCAGCAGAAACGGCGCCGCGCGCTTGAAGAAGCGGCGCATCCTCAGCCAGAAATAAAGCCCGATGCAGCCGTGTACCCAGGCGATGACGAGCACCGCGAGCATCGGCAACAGCCTCTGTCTCGCGCCGATGAAGAATATATAGAGTTCCTGCGGATAGAGCTTCTCGTGCCCGTACAGCGTCTGGCCGAGGCGCACGCCGACGATATGGGCGATGATCAGGAAAGGAATGCTCAAGCCCAACAGCAGTTGAAGCGGCTCGATCGCCTTCCAGCCGAACTGTCGGCGCTGATACAGCGCCCAGATGCCGAGCCCGGAATGCACGAGGCATGCGCCGTAGAAAATGAAGGCAACGGGCGGGAATTGCCAGAAGGCGGTGTGCCAGTTGACGCCCCAGGCCAGCGCGTCCAGCGAGATATTGCCGAGCGCGTGATTGAGGAAATGGCTGACCAGATAGGCGAACAGAATAGTGCCGCAGGCGAGCCGAACCTGCCGCAAGCCGATGCCGCGGAAAAATTCTCGTAATTGCTGGCGCGCAGAGGAGGCCATGTGATCCGTAGCTACTATCGTCAAATCTAATGCCTTATTCCCTGCCGAACACTGTCGCCGTCCTGGCCTCGTACGCCGTCCTGGCCCCGTGCCGCTCCATTATAGCCAAATCGTATAATGCTTCCGAATTCTCAAATCCGCCGCTCCCTCGTGGAAGAGGCCGCATTTCACGCCCGCCACGCCCAGGTTTGCGCACCAGTCCATGGCCGGCCTGCCGGAACGCCCGCCTATCATTCTTTTCCCGCGACACGTTGACACCCCGCTGGGAGTCTAGGAAAAGCGCGGCCGTGACGAAGATCCCGCTCAAAGCCGGCCGCGCAACGCCGGACGACTATCCTTCCGCGCCATCATGGCCCGTCGTGATCGCCTTGATCGCGGCGATGACGGTTCTGCGCCTGATCTATGCGGCCGTGCTCGACCTGCGCACGGACGAGGCCTATTACTGGACCTGGTCGAAGGAGAACGTGCTGTCGTTCCTCGATCATCCCCCCATGATCGCCTGGTTCGTCCGCTTCGGCACCGCGATCTTCGGCGACACCAATCTCGGCGCGCGCTTCGCCGGCATTCTGGCGCTGTTGGCGACCCAACTCCTGCTCGCGGACATCGTCCGCCGCGTCACCCATGATTTCAGGGCGATCGTGCTGGCGCTGCTGTTGCCCGAGGCCGCGCTCTATTACGGTCTCTTGATGGCGAAGGTCGCGCCGGACATCGCGATGATTCCGTTTGCGGTCGCGATGTTGTGGTCGCTGGTACGGCTCACCGAAAGCGGCGACGGGCGCTGGTGGCTCGCCGCCGGCCTGTTCGGTGGGCTCGCGCTGCTGTCGAAATTCACCGCGATCATGCTGGTGCCGGCAGTCGTGGCGTTCATTCTGGTGCCGTCCTGGCGGTGGCGCTGGCTCTCCAGCCCCTATCCTTATCTTGCGATCGTGGTCGCGATCCTCGTGTTCTCGCCGGTGCTGATTTGGAATTCCCAGCATGATTGGGCTTCGTTCCGCTTCCAGGCGGTGCGCGCCACCGCCGACCATCCGTTCTCGCTCCGCACCTTGGGTGAGTTTTTCGCGCTGCAACTCGGCCTGGTCGGATTCGTGGTGTTGCCGGTGGTGCTGTCGGGCGTGACGCTCACCGCATGGCGTGGCTACCGCACCCGCGAGCCGGTGGCGATCCTGCTCTCGACCGCGGTGATCGTGCCGTTCTTCTATTTCCTGTGGAAGTCGCTGACGCTTCGGGTCGGCGACACCTGGCCGATGTTCCTGTGGCCCGCCGGCTTTGCCGCCACCGCCATCAACATCGCGATGCTGCCGCGCGAAGGTTTTCCGAAATGGATGATCCGCGCGACCATCTCCTGGGCGCGGATCGCTGTGATCTCCGGTATCGCCTTTGTCGTCTGCGTGTTCGTCTATTATGTCGCAACGCCCTTCAATCTCATCGGCCGCACCGATCCGATCGGCGGCGAAGCCGGCTACCGAGAACTCGCCGCGCGCGTCGAAGATCAATTGCAGAAGCAAGGCGCGACATGGATTGCGACCACTGACTACCGCACCTATGCGATGCTGCGCTGGTTCTTCAATGGCCGCGTGCCCGTGGTCCAGCTCAACGAGCGCGGCCGCTTCCAGGGCTTTCGCGATCCCGGCATGGACCGCATCAGGGATCACGCCGGCATCTATGTCGTGCGCGAGCTCGACAGCCAGATGCCATTCTTGGATTCGGCGGGCGCCGCGCGCCAGCCGCTCGAACGCGTCGAGCGCGTCTGGCGCGGCATGGTGATGGACAGCTTTTCGCTGGAAAAGCTCACCGGCTACACCCCAGAACTCTCGCCGCCACCGGATTCGCCGCTATTCCGCTGGCGCATGCTGGCGATGCTGATTTCACCTTCTCCCCTTGTGGGAGAAGGTGATACACATGGCCGGAGCAGCCCTCTCCCACAAGGGGCGAGGGCGCATCAACTCGCGCCTCGCTCATCACGATCCTGATCGCGTCCTCCGGCAACGACCGCTGCAATGCCTTAGCCTCATCCCCCGGCGCTCGCATTCCACACGTCGCGCTCCTCGTCGGTGGTTAGGATCACCGGCATGGCCTTGGGGTGGATCGGCTCGACCACGGCATTAGGCGCGGTTATCAGGAAGCCGTTGACCAGATGCGGCCCCGAATTGACGCTCGGAGCCTTCGATAGATATTAAGGGTCGATAAATTGGATGTGCCTCGGAGCGCCCTTAAACTCTTGCCGCTTCAAGATGAACCCAGCCGTGAGCCATATCCCGACCGCTACAAGTATCGAGGGCCAGCCAAGGGACTTGTCGATGGTGTAGGCGACCATGAAGCCTGCGAACCCTGAGGTCGCAGATACCAAGAGCCAAAGCACCCGAACCATCTTACGTTCTAGCCACGCTACGCGTTCGTTGAGTTCGTCGAGTTTGTCTTGTGTCATTTTGTCCCCATAGATGGCATTTGGATGCTTGGCCCAGTTCCATTGCCGCGCGGAACGCGCCGTCTCTTTCGGCGACGTCGTACGCGCCTAGAAGCGTCCGGTGCGCGAAATAATATCGTCCAGCAACGCAAATAGAGGTGCGGGCCACACGACCCCCTGTTTAGCCGCGTCGTTCGCTCGGTCCCGAACATATTGAGCGCTAATCGGGCCATCTGACCTTTGTTCATTGTAGAGTGTAGACATTGTCGCAAGCAATTTCCGAACGCGCCGCCGCGCCATGGCTTGGGCATACCACCAGAAAGGCAGGCCGAACGTGCTTATTGACGCAAACGCCAAGAACAGGAACCCGCATACCCCCGCAATCCATTCCGCGGTGCTCACTCCGATCCATCGGCTCGAACTTGCCCAAAGTGCGAGCGCTGCAATTCCGCCGAAGAGAACGCCATTGACGAGTTGGCCCTTCAAATATTGGAGCAATGCGTGGCGTTGCTTCAATGGAGACCTCGCCGGAAACAGCCCGAATGTTTCTTCGTTGAGCATCTCGTCGCCAAAAGCGTAGAGTTCCATTGCAATTAGAGCGCGGACAAGAAAACGGTCCAGAGCTTGGCAACGATACGGGAGTGCCAAGTAGTCGCCGATCACACATTCAAGCTGTGAGCGATCGATATAAGGGACCTGCTTTGCTCGTATTTTGTCGAGCGGATTTGCGTTGCCGTCCCAGAAATTTGGCGACGAGCTATCCGAGCCATAGCGGACGAAAGCAAACCGCAACGATCTGACGATCTCTAGAGCAGCATTCAAAACATTCTCTTCAAAATCACGCGGATCAGCCTCTTTCGGCAGTGCGTAATCTGAGGCGGCTTTAGCCATCCTCTTCAGGAGAAACCCATAAAGACCAGGTTTCTCCGCGCAATCGTCACCGAATTGTGCCCCCAGCTCGTAAGTTACGGCCTCACCGCAAATGTTCTCGAACTGCCATCTTCGAGTTGCGTCGTCTAATATCCCGCCGAGGGCATCGGCGCTTTTCCTGTAATCACCTGCGTCCATCGAAATACTAGCCCCCAGCGGACACTCTACATACAATTGGCTGTCGCTACAACCAAGCCGTGCAGCCGCCGGTGAAAGCGCCGCTGCGGTCTAGGCGACCAGTGACCGCGCAGCCGACCTATCTGCACATAAACCCTTCCGCGCGCCCAGCAAAAACATCAGCGGTGTCTTTTACGAAGCCCGGCCAGCTTCACGCTGACCGGGCTGCCAAATCGGAAAACTTTTCCGATCTTCGCTCGATTAGGCAACGAGCCGAAGCTGATCCGGTTCGACGGCCTTCGGTGCAGGCTTGCCGATGATCCGCCGTAGCTCCGCCGCGACGCCGTCGAGCACCGCGCGATTCACTTTCATCCGCTTGCTATGACTTACTCGCGGCGTGATCGCGGGCGCGATCGACGTCCAGAGAATTCTCAATCCCTCGCGGGTCGGAACGCCGCAGATGTGGAAATGTCCGCTTTCGAGATTGGGCGTTGAACCGTGGCGCGCCTCCGCGCTCGGCTAGAGGCGCGAGCCGTCTTAATTCGGGACACTATTCTGGCTTGGCGGGCTCGGCACAGTTATCCGCAAGCCACCTACCTAATGCGCGGCCCTCATGGCGCGGCAAAAGAAATGAAACCCACCCAAGGCCGAGATGTCGCAGGCGCATTACAACTCCATCGACTTCTGCATGTGGAGATTGCACGGTGCGCCAAGCCGGATCGACAATCAGAAGTTCCTGCGCGCCGCCGCTTTGGTCAGGCTCTGGACGAACCTGCTGGTTTAGTGCAGCGCGAAATTGTCCGAGCCCGGCAATTACGGCATCCATTTCATCCGCACTTAGTGCCGACTCCCCGACGACCTTGCCATCGTTCAGCAATTGCAGCTTGACGTGGTTTCTGTCGTCAGCGAGCGTCAAAGTTAGGTTTTGTACAGTCACCGGTCTTGGTCCCTTTTTCTCGCCGCTCAAGTCGAGCTTCGCCCTCGTTCTGAACGCTGTTGCAGTGTTTAGGACCGAGAACGACAGGTTGTTGGCCCGTTTTGCAATCGCAGCAGCCGGTTGACCATCGTCATCACGGAGGATGGCAATGCTCTCAGGTAGTCCATCCGGGACATCCTCGCCGAAGAAAATGTCAACCGGCTTCCCAAGCAAATCGGAAGCCTTGGCGCGAAATTCGTTGGGCGCACCATCAATTCGAACTGTTCTGTAGCCGCGCTCTTCACGGACCAAAACTAATCCGCCCGGTGTTTGGCGGCGGTAGATGACCATGCCCTCAAGGTCTGAAAGCTCCGTCACGGACAAGCCGTAACCCCCGGCTTCCGCAGTCCCGTGAGGGACAACTGCGCCTGGCAGAACCTTGTCCAAGATTGGATCAGAAACTGCGTGCGCGTACCCACACATGTAGGCGCCTTCGGGAATGAGGACGTAGGGCACTGCCCATCCTCCAACATCACGTTCCGTTCGTTGTAGAAACATCCGGAGCATCGAAACTGTGGCGGTGGACATGACGTCCGGAAGCTCGCTCGGCGCTCTGCTGCCAAACATGAAATGCTCGAAAGACTTTGGAACCGGGTCGATTTCAGTCGCGTGGCGAATGTGTTGAAATTGTTCGAACGCGCTCTTCTCGCCTATGTATGTTGCGGGCGCCTCCTGAGCGCTACCGTTGGATATCTTGAAAAGCCGCGCAGTGCCCTCTTCCAAGAACATATAAAGGAAATCGATCTCCGGATTTTCGGCTTGTGCCTCACACAAGACGCTGATTGTACTCTGGCCGCTTGGCATGGCCGCAGCTTGTTCTATCAGCTCGGCGCCATTGTGCGCGTCGCCTGAAAAGGCAACAAGTGACCGCCGATCCTTCGCCGGAAGGCACTTTATTTGATATTCTCGATCTCGCAGTTGGATGGTGCCGCCCGTTATCAGGGTGTCCGATACAATCCACCCCTTTCCGGCGGTCACGCCTGCTACAATGAGTGTCACCTATCGTGTCCCCATGGAAAGCATTCTAAAGACACAACCATCCCTACGCTTTTTCGCCAGAACGTCCATCAGGTCCGCGCGACCTGCTCCGGCTTTCTGGTGACGTGCTCGGGGGCTTCTTCGCGATCCACGCGACATCAAGGCCGATGTCGGAGATGCGCGTCGGGCTCCTATCCCGGCTCAAACGCAACAAGCCAATGACCAAGGGATCGGGCCGCTTTTTGCGGATGGCCCGTCCCGGAAAATACAGTATCGGTTTACAGTATCGCCCGGAGGCCGAAAGCGGAAAGAACCTATCTTCTCAATGCCTTCGGCCATTTCCCCCTTTTTCCCTTGTGGGGGAAGGTGGCGCGCATGCAATGCGCGCCGGATGAGCGACTATCTGGATTGTCAAGTTGCATTGGCGTAAGCGGCACGCGCCTCGCGTGCTTTGGCGTTGAGGCGGACCAGGAGCTTACGGGCGAGCGCAATGCGAATGACCATTTTTTCC